>DASWIN010000200.1:0-3141 GCA_036397655.1 Nitrospiraceae bacterium
ACGCCGACCATGGAGGAGATGCGCTCGCCGTAGACGCCGTTGTTGAGAACCAGCATCCGCTTGCCGTGGGGAACGGACGACAACGCGGCCGCCTCGACCGCCGCGGTTCCCGACCCGGTCAGGAGCACGGCCGTATACTCCGACTCCGCGCCAGGCACGAACGCTTTCAGGAGCTTCTGCCGGATGCCCTGGAGCAGCTCCGCGCATTCCGGCTCGCGATGGCAGAGGTCCGGCTTCTGGAGCGCCTTGCGGACGCGCTCGGACACGTTGACGGGACCGGGATTGAGAAGAATCATAGAGCCTGTTCTATCGCCTTCTTGAACCGCTGCGTCATGTCGGGCGGTTCGATCATGATGCGCCCGGCATCTTCGGACTGCTCCGTCACCTTGATCAGCAGCATGCTCGGGCCGTCCTTCTTCAGCATCTCTTTGAACTCGTAGACAATGTCCTCGCGCTCGATCACGCGCTCGACGTGCACGTAGCCGGCCGCCTTCGCCACCTGTTCCAGCCGCACGACATTCGAGATGGTCGGCTGGTTGCCCGTGCTGCCGTAGACCTCGTTGTCCAGCACCACGTGCACGAAATTCTTCGGCTTCAGCGCGCCGACGGTCGCCAGCGTCCCCATGCCCATCAGCACATTCCCGTCCCCGTCGAACACGACCACTTTCTTGGCCGGCTTGTTCAGCGCGACGCCGAGGCCGATCGCCGCGGCCACGCCCATGGATCCGATCATGTAGAAATGCGTGGGCCGGTCCGCGATCTTGTAGGCCTCGCGGGAGGGGAAGCCGTTGCAGACGATCACCGGCTGGTCCGTGAGCTGTTCGAGCAGCGCGGCAATCGCGCGCGCGCGGCTTTGCATGGTCCCCTGTTCAGGCCTCATTTCGCCTTCCCTCCGGGGCGAAATGCGCGAGACTGGCGCGACGCGCCGGATCGCGCGACCGGCAAACCATCGTGTCCCGCACGTCGCGCGTTTCGCGCCTTTTCCGCCCGCCCCCTCACGGATGCAGTCCTTTCACGATACCCTTCTTCAACAGCAGCGCGACGGGCACGCGTTCCTTCATGAACGTCTGCGCGGTCCACCGGAGATCGTCGACGAGGGTCTGCTCAGAAATGGTGCGATGGGGGATCTGGACCGAGTCGAGCGCCTGGGTCATGTTGGCGCCCATCACCAGATGCTCCGGCGCGTCCTTCCCCTGAAACCCGCGCCAGGAAATCAAGAGCAGGCACGGCTGCTTGTAGATGACGTTGAGCGAGATGATCGCGTTCAGCGAGGTGCCCAGGCCGGAGTTCTGCATCAACACCGCCGGCACCCTGCCGGCCATGTAGGCCCCGGCGGCCATGGCCACCGCCTCGTCCTCCCGCACGGCGGGGGTATACAGACGCCGTTCCATCAGGGTCTCAATGATTCCGCCCAGGATGGAATCCGGCACGCCGGTGAAAAAATCAAAGCCGATATCTTGCAGCGCCTGAACGAAGGCATCGTTGTCGATCATCACGAGCTCCGAAAACAGCAACGGCCGGCCATTTGCAAGCCGGCCGACGAACCGGTCCGCATTATAGCCAAGCTCCGCGGGATTCACAAGGTTGCTCACACGCTGTTATCGTGCTATTGTGCGCGCGTTTAGCCCACAGTATTCATGACGGTTCGTGACGAAACAGCCGAGGCGCCAGGCGAGACGGGCATGTGGAGGCGCGTTGGCGTGGCTTGAAGCCACGCCATGGGGGATAGCGAAGGGGGTGTGCCTCCTTCGTGGGGATCGTACACGGGGGCTGGCCTCCTTTTAGGAGTCCGCGAGGCAGGTAGCAGGGCCGAGCGGGCGACGGGAGGGAGGCATCCTTGAAACAGGATGTTGACCGACCGAGCGGCGAGCCAGCCCGCCGGCCGTGAAAAAGTCACGGCCAGGCTGGTCGCAACGGCGTATCGGCGGTTGCAGTAGAACCGTTCATGGATAATGTGGGTTAGGAGGATGCATATGCCGGACTGCCATCTCCTGCCCACACGATTGGCCGCGCTCGCGTTCGCCGGCAGCCTGATCGGGTCCCTCATCCTCTCCGAACCGCCTCCCGTCCACGCCGGCACCATGGTCAACGACCCCAAGGGATTCAACGGCATTGCGTGGGGGGCCGAACTGGAAGGCCGGCCGGAGCTGGCCCTGTTCAACACCGTGCGCCGCATCAAGGAATACGATCTGAAGAACGGCCCGATTCAGCTGGGCGAGGCGAAGGTCGAGATGATGCGGTTCTCGACGGTCGAGGGGAAGTTTGCCCGCGTGACGATCCGCTATCGGGGGAAAGACGTCCACGCCCGGATCCTGGCCCACCTGCAGGCGCAATACGGGCCGCTCGATCACACGCCCGGCCAAACCATGCGTGGGTTCAACCAGCAGTACAACTGGCGCGGCATGGACACCGAAGTCAACATGACCTACGAGGGAAAGGGCGAGCGCGGGTACCTGTTTATTGAAAGTATCCTGTTGGAGCCCTACTTCACCGAATCCGTTCACGAGTAGGACCCCTTGATCCCGGAGCGAGGCCGTGATCCAAGCCATCAGGCCCCACCCCATTCCCATCGCCACTCTCTGCTGCGTCCTGTCGCTGCTGTGGCCGTGCGCAGCCCGGGCCGTCCCCATGGTCAACGATCCGCACGGCTTCGGAGGGATCGCCTGGGGCGCGGCCTTCCCGGAATCCGAGGCCTATGTGCTCGCCGAATCCGGTTCCCGCATCAAAGGCTACGAGTTGAAGCAGGGGCCGCCGCCGCTGGGCGAAGCGAAAATGGAAGCCATGCGGTTCCTGACAATCAACGAGAAATTCGGCCGGGTCGTGGCGCGGTATCAGGGCCTTCAGACCCACCAACAAGTATTGGCCTACCTGGAGGCGAAATACGGTCCGCTGGACCGCACGCCGGGTCAGTTCTCACATGGCGTCGCGCAGCATTTGAACTGGAGAGGGCAGGACACCGAGATCAACCTCACCTACGACTTCCAGCGAGAGCGCGGCCTGATCTTTTTTGAAAGCAGGAATCTCGCGCGCGATTTCCAGGATCCGTAGCGCGCATTATTCATGAGGGTTCGTGACGAAACCGCTGAGGCGCCAAGTGAGACGGGCGCGTGGAGACCCGAGAGACCGAGGAGGTACGTACCA
>DASWIN010000201.1:0-10298 GCA_036397655.1 Nitrospiraceae bacterium
GATGCGGGGCCTGATGATGCTCTGCAATACCTGCCACGATCACGTCCTTCACGATAAATTGGTGAACGAGAAGAACTATGTGGCCGATCATGAAGCGCTGTTTGACACCATCTGCCCGGGCTGCACGGATCTCAATCGGCCGCTGATTGACGACATGTTGGGAAGCTCTGAATAGGTCACTGTCTGAGCGGCTCCCGCCGTTCCTTACTTGCAGTTCGTCCCGTCAAAGATCTTGCACGCCGACTCGCCACTGGCGATCTTCCACCGTTTCACCAACGGCGCCTTATTGGGTCGTATCTCCACGACGATGTCGATCAGGCCGGACTGTGGCAGTTTGTCCAGGTGCTGCCTGGCTTCCGGCGCCACCTCGACGCCGAACACGGCGCCGCTGTTCGAAATCACGATGAATCCTTTTTCCTTATCCACATAGATGATCGGGCTGTAGTAGCTTCTTTCTTCAGCGCCGGCTGGACCGGCCCAGCATAATCCGAGCATCGCGACCAGGAATATGATGGAGCATGTATGCGCAAGACGTCCGCTCATGGGTGATGTCCTCCGAAGCCGATAACGTGCAGGTATTATGGCATCGGCAGCGGACGCGTGCCAGAAGATTTTACTGGGACGGTACCGGTCAGACCGGCTGGAATTCGGCGCGTGAGACCGCGCGGTCCTTGATCCAATAGGCCCGGAGGTCCGGGGCTGACTTATGCTCCAGGGAGATAATGAGATAGGCCGCGTCCGGATAGTAGGCCAGCCCCACGTCGGTGGTGGACGGGTAGGCCGGCGAGTGCGTATGGGAATGGTAGATGACGGTTAAGTCGAGGTCCAACTGGCGCATGTCCTTGAACGCCGCCAGCATCTCTTTGGGGTCCATGAAGTAGGCCACCTCAGCCTTGGTCGCATCCGGCAGGCGGGCCAATTGCTTGACGTCGGCTCCGTCAAACACCTCCAGGGCCCTGGCATCCTTGGCCACGGTGTTGGTGATCCGATAGTGGCGCGAGACGGCGCCATTCGCGCCGGCCAGAAGCCCGCAGCACTCGAACGGGTCCAGTTCGCGCGCGTGGGCGATCATCTCGTCCAGAATCCGTTGAGGAATTTTGAGGGAGGGCGTCATCTTGTCCGAAAGTCGTCAAGTCCGAAAGTCATAAAGTCTCGAGAGCAGAACTCATAAAAAGACTTTACGACTTGATGACTTTATGACGTTCAGACCGAACTTCATCAGATCGTGCAGGAGACTGCGTAGTCGCCGCTCAGATTCGTGATCGTCGGATGCGGGCCGCAGAGACGGCAGTTGGGATCTTTGGGCCGTGATACCTTCCTGAATCTCATGTCCAGCGCGTCGTAGATCAGGAGCTTGTCCGCCATCGTGTCGCCGATCCGGAGGATTTCCTTGATGGCTTCCGCCGCCTGCAGCACGCCGATCGTGCCGGCGAGCACGCCCAGCACGCCGGCTTCCTGGCAGTTGGGCACGAGTCCGGCCGGAGGCGGTTCCGGATAAAGGCACCGGTAGCAGGGGAATCCCTCGTGCGGCTTGATGGTCGTCAACTGGCCTTCGAACCGGAAGATGCTCCCGGAGATCAGCGTCTTCTTGGCGAAGAAACAGGCGTCGTTGATCATGAACCGCGTCGAGAAGTTATCCGACCCGTCCAGCACCATGTCGTAATCCGCAATCAATCCCATGATGTTGTCCGCGCTCACGTGGAATTGATAGGTCTTGATCGTGATGTCCGGATTCATTGCCGCGAGCGTCTGCCGTCCCGATTCGACCTTGGGGACGCCGATGCGGTCTGTCGTGTGCAGAATCTGCCGCTGCAAATTGGAAAGATCCACCACGTCGCCGTCAACCAACCCAAGCGTGCCGATTCCCGCCGCCGCCAGGTACAACGCGGCAGGCGAGCCCAGCCCGCCGGCGCCGATGACCAGCACCTTGGCCTGGGACAGCTTCTTCTGCCCCTTGCCGCCGACGTCGTTCAGGATGATGTGCCGGCTGTACCGTTCCAGTTGGGCTTCGGTAAATTCCATCATTCCACCACGTTGAGTTCGATGGGGTCGACGGTGACCCCTTTCTTCTTCATGCCCTCGATGGCCCGCTCGATCTCGGCCGTTTCGCCGCTCAGCTCCAGATCCATCCAGCCGGTGGTTTCACGCACGTCGGCGCGGCGGATGTTGGTGACCACCTTGTATTCGTGGCCGATCTGGTACACGATCGGCTCCTTGATTTTCTGTTCAGGAAATCGGATATGGAACCGCATATTCGGCATCAGTGGCCCCCTGCAATGGCCGGCACGATTGAAACTTCATCGCCATCCTTGAGCGACGTGTCTTTGCCGTTCAAGAACCGGATGTCTTCCTCGTTGACGTAGATGTTCACGAAGCGGCGCAGTTCGCCCTTGTCGTCGCACAGCCGGTCTTTCAGACCCGGGTGCGCGGAGTTCAGGCTCTCGATCATTTCGGTGATGTTCGCCGCCTTGGCTTCGACCTCGCCCTGGCCTTTGGTCAGGGGCCGCAGGGGAGTGGGGATTCGAACTTTGATCACGCGCCGCCTCCGCCGTTCTTCCCGATCTTGAATGTCTTCTCGAAATTGACCAGGCTCGGCTGGATGCGGAACGGCCGGCCGACCGAGTCGATCACCGCTTCCTGCGTTTTCAGCCCGTTGCCGGTGATGTAGGCCACGGTGACATCACTTTTCTTGATGACGCCCTGCTTGACCAGCTTTTTCAGCACGCCGACGGTTACGCCGCCCGCGGTCTCGGCAAAGATGCCTTCCGTCTGCGCCAGCAGCTTGATGCCGTCCACCACTTCCTCATCGGACACCATGTCCATGGCGCCTTTGCTCTCGCCGGTCGCCTTCAGCGCGTAGTACCCGTCGGCCGGGTTGCCGATGGCCAGCGACTTCGCAATGGTCTTCGGCTTGACCGGCTTGAAGAAGTCGCGCCCCTCCTTGTACGCAGTGGCAATCGGCGAGCAGCCTTCGGCCTGGGCTCCGTTGATCTTCGTCTGGACCTTGTCGATCAAGCCCAGGGCCTTCATCTCATGCAGGCCTTTCCAGATCTTGGTCAGGAGTGAGCCCGATGCCATCGGGATGACCGCCTGGTCCGGCGCGCGCCAGCCGAGCTGCTCGACGGTTTCGAACGCCAGGGTCTTGGACCCTTCCGCGTAGTAGGGCCGGATGTTGATGTTCACGAATGCCCACCCGTGCTCACCGGCGATCTCGCTGCAGAGGCGGTTCACGTCGTCGTAATTGCCTTCCACCTCTACGACGTTGGGTTTGTAAATCAGGTTGCCCAGCACCTTCGCCGCTTCCAGATCGGCCGGGATGAACACGTAGCACTTCATGCCGGACGCGGCCGCGTGGGCGGCCACGGAGTTGGCCAGGTTTCCGGTCGAGGCGCAGGCAACGGTTTCGAAGCCCAGTTCGCGCGCGCGGGTGAGCGCCACAGACACGACCCGGTCCTTGAACGACAGGGTCGGATGGTTGACCGTGTCGTTCTTGACGTAGAGTTCGTCGAGGCCCAGGTAGGCGCCGAGATTCTTCGCGCGCACCAACGGCGTCAGGCCGGCATGCGGCCCGATCACGGAGGCGATCGAGGCGCTTTCGACCGGCAGCAGGTCCAGATACCGCCACATGCTCCGCGGGCCATCCTCGATCTTCTTGCGCGAGATGCTGTTCTTGATCTCGTCGTAGTTGTACTTGACCTCCAGCGGGCCGAAGCACAGCTCGCAGACGTGGATCGCCTTGGTCGGGTATTCCTTCCCGCATTCCCGGCAGACCAGCGATTTCATCTTGGCCATATCGTCACCGCTCCAGAAGGCTGAGGTTAAGCTTGAGGTTCAGTGTCATGCTCAGCCTAAGCCTCAACCTTGACCTGCTTCAACTCGCAGGCCTCCTGCTCGTAATCGATCAGCGTCGTGATCGTCGGATGCTCCCCGCAGACGGGGCAGTGCGGATTGCGCTTCGTCTTGATTTCGCGGAACGAGGCCTTCTTCGCGTCGTAATCCAGCAGCCGGTCGGTGAGCGGCCGGCCGATGCCGAGCACGATCTTCAGCGCTTCCGTCGCCTGCAGCGTTCCGATGACGCCGGCCAGCACGCCGATCACCCCGGCTTCCTGGCAGCTCGCGACCAATCCGGCCGGTGGCGGCTGCTTGAAGACACAGCGGTAGCAGGCTGACTTCTTCGGAAGGATCGTGGTCACCCGGCCGTCGAAACGAAGAATGCCGCCGTGCACCAGCGGTTTGCCGGCCAGCACGCAGGCATCGTTGATCAGAAATTTGGCCGGGAAATTATCCACCCCGTCGATGACGACGTCGTATCCCGCAACGAGTTTCAGCGCGTTGTCGGCCACGAAGCGCTCCTCGTGCATTACAACCTGGACGTCGGGGTTCAGGGCCTGGATCTTTTCCTTGGCCGACAGGACCTTGGACCGGCCCACGTCCGGGGTGTAGTGGATGATCTGCCGCTGCAAATTGGACAGGTCCACGGCGTCGCTGTCGATCAGGCCGATCGTGCCGACGCCTGCTGCGGCGAGATAGAACGCAGCCGGGGAGCCGAGGCCGCCTGCGCCGACGATGAGAACCTTCGCCTTGGCGATCTTCTTCTGCCCCTTGCCGCCCACTTCGGGCAGCAGGATGTGCCGGCTGTATCTGGTAACCTGTTCGTCCGTGAATTCCATGATAGGCGTTATGTTCGTTGAGTTTGTTGGGTCTGTTTTGCCCGTGAACGGATCAACCGGCTAAACGGGCTTAACTGGCCAAACGCGTCTCATATATTAAAATATTTTTCGATGCTGATGTACCGCTCGCCCGTGTCACAGAGAATCGTCACCACATTTTTCCCGGGGCCGAGTTCCTTGGCCACCTTCTGCGAGGCAAACACGTTGGCGCCGGCTGAGATGCCCACCAGCAGCCCTTCCTTCTTGGCCAGCAGCTTGGCCGTCTGATAGGCCTCGTCGTCCGTCACGGTGATCACACTGTCCAGGATCGAGCGGTTCAACACCTTGGGAACGAATCCCGCGCCGATGCCCTGGATCTTGTGCGGGCCCGGATCCCCGCCGGACAACACAGGCGAGCCGGCCGGCTCGACCGCGATGACCCTGATATTCTTGTTGCGTTCCTTGAACACCTCACCACAGCCGGTGATCGTTCCACCGGTTCCCACCGCCGCGACGAATGCGTCAATCTTGCCGTCGAGCGCTTCCCAGATTTCCAGGGCCGTCGTCTTCTTGTGCATCGCAGGGTTTGCCGGATTGGAAAACTGGTCCGGCATGAAATAGGACGGGTTCTGCGCGACGATGCTCTCCGCTTCCTTGATCGAACCCTTCATGCCTTCCCAGGCCGGCGTCAGCACGAGCTGTGCCCCATAGGAGGACAGCAGGCTGGCCCGCTCCATGCTCATGCTCTCGGGCATGACCAGAATCAGTTTGTAGCCGCGCACGGCCGCCACCAGTGCCAGGCCGATGCCGGTATTGCCGCTGGTCGGCTCGACAATCGTGCTACCCGGCTTGAGCTTGCCCTGCCGTTCCGCCTCGTCGATCATGTTGAGGCAGATCCGGTCCTTGACGCTCCCGCCCGGGTTAAAAAACTCGACCTTCCCGTAGATGGCGCCTCCGCCCTCAGGGGATAGCCGGTTGAGGCGCACCAGCGGGGTTCGCCCAATTAGTTCGGTAATGTCCTTGTACGCCCGGCCCGTCACTGTCCACCGCCCATGTAGAAGAGGAACTCGAGTGCGTCGCCTTCCTTGACCGGGGTGGTAGCCAGGTTATCCCGTTCCACCATGGCGTCGTTCAGTTCGACGGCGACCATGTGCGGGTCGATGTTTTTGGCTTTCAGCAGGTCCGAAACCATCCCCCCATGGACCTCTTCCGGCTTCCCGTTTATTTTGACCTGCATCACTCCAACATGGCTTCAAGATTGAGGAATTTGGACACGATAACAAGCAAACCGCGCCCTTGTCAAGACGACGGAGGTTGACCGTTAAGAGCAGAAAAACGCCGGAAGGATTCACGAAATTTCGGCCCGATCGAGGGGACTGCGAAGGGTCATGCGGAACGTGGCTTGACATCACGAGCCCTTCTCTTGGAGGATGCCTTGCTTTCGAGGCCACACCCACAGGAGGAAACACGCGGCAATGTGGAAACGGAATTTTCTCTTCAAGGCAGCGGACGCGACGCCGCTTGAGCAATCCGAAAACGAGCTCTTTCACGATGCCGAGCCGGCCATGGACAGCGCCGGCATGCAACTCGAGAAATTTATCTCTGTCTGGGTGCAAGGGGAGGGGAAGGACGATGTGCCCACCATGTTTACCAACGTCTACGTCCGGACGGCGACGCTGGACACGGCCAGAAAGACGGGATTTCTCCAGCCATTACAGGGACGTACCCACCAGATCAAGCAAATGCTCACGCCCGGTCAGAAGACCTATCTGAGAAACTGGCTGAGCAAGGCATCCCCGAAGGCCTGGGAAGAGTCCGATGACCTCTTCAAGGACCTCTTCGAACAGGAATAGTCCGCACGCATGCCGCATGTGTCAAGACAGGCTGTGGCCGCGATCGGCGCGGCAATCTGGCTGGCCGTTGCACTTGGTGTACCTCCCGATACGAAGGCGGCGCCCTCCGTCGAGCTGTATTACGCGCCGGAGGATTTGCCGGGCGACCGGCTGGCATCGCTCTACGGGAAAGCCAGCCGGTACATCTATGTCGCGATCTATGCCATCACCTATCCGCCGATCGTCAAGGCATTGATCGCGGCCCACAAGCGCGGCGTGGATGTGCGGGTGATCACGGATCGGGAAAGACTGAGAGATCCCAAACAACGGTCGGCCGTGCAGGCACTTGCCCTGGCCGGGATCCCCATCAAAGTGAACCGGCACGAAAACCTGATGCATCTGAAGCAGGCCGTGATCGACGACGAGATCAATACGTCCGGCTCGATGAACCAGACCGGCAGCGGCAACCGCTATAACGACGAGCGATTGGACGTGTTCACCGATCCGGTCACCAGCGTCAAGGCACGCGACAAGTTCCTGGCGATGTGGAAAGATCGTGACCGCTACGAGGACTGGCGATGAGCGAGAAGACAGATATCGTCATCGTGGGCGCGGGCGGGGGTGGGGCCGTACTCGGCCTTGCCCTGGCGCAGAAGGGTATCAAGAGCGTGGTGCTGGAACAGGCGTCGGGGCCGCCGACGGGCCTCCGCGGCGAGATTCTCCAGCCCAACGGCCAGCAGATTCTCGATCGGCTCGGCGTCCTGAGCAAACTGCCTGCCGATGCGACGCGATCAGTCCGATACTTTCACTTTTGCAAGGTCGCGGGCGCGTCTGGGGCGGGTGGGAGTGAAAAACTGTGCACGGCGGACTATGGCACGCTTCCACCGCCCTACAATCGTGCGATCGTCACGCTGCCGAACGTCGCGCACCATGCGATTCTGAGGGCATTGGAGCAGGCGGCTCCCGGCGCGCTTCGGTACGGGGCGACATTCAAAGGTTTGCGGCGCGAGGGAGGCCGTATCGTTGGGGTAGATGCCGAGAGCAAGGGGCAGGCCTCGACGATATCGGCCAGGCTGGTCGTGGGGGCCGACGGCGCATTCTCGAAGGTCCGTGAGGCCCTCGGCATCCCGACGAAGCTCCATCTCTATCGCGAAGGCTATCTGATCGCCATCCTGGATTCTCCAGAGGGGCTGGACGAAGGGCGATATTTTGTGGGCCGTGGCGAGATCCTCGGTTTATTCCCGGCAGCCGGGCGAAAGGTCTATCTGTTCGACATGATCCCGGCCGACTCGATGGAGCAGGTCAAGGCTCAGGGGATCGCTGCCCGGCAGGAGAAATGGATTCGTATTGATCCGTCGCTCGAAAAGACATTCCGCACGCTCGCGGATTGGAAGCAGACGGCCTATATGCCCACGGGCCGCGTGGAAACGAGCACGTGGGTGGCCGATGGGGCGGTGTTGATCGGCGATGCGGCCCATGCCATGAATCCCCATGCCTCGCAGGGGCGCATGCAGGCGATGGCCGACGCCATGGCTCTGGCCGATCTGATTCCTCGATGTTTGGAAAAGGGCGTTTTCTCGGCCTCGGCGCTGGGTGAATTTGAGCGCCGCCGCCGTCCACAAGTGACGATGCTCCAACGCATGGCCGATGAACAGGTGGTTTTCTGGAACACCGGCAACCCGGTGCTGGCCTTCTTACGCAATCACGTGTTCCGGACCATCGGCCGAAACCGCCGGTTGAGCTACAAGGTGCTGGAAACGACGGCGGGTTTGCGGGAGACCTCGCCGTTCGGTCTATTGGATCGGTTCATCGCGGGGGGATTCCTGCCTGACCCGAATGCAGACAGGGTGGAGCATGGCTGAGATACCGGAAACCGTCCGCGTAACTTTGCGGTCTTATCTGGCACAGGTGCAGGAACTCTTCGGCGATGCACTCGAAGCTGTGATTTTGTACGGCAGCGCGGCGGGCGGGGAGTATCTGCCGGGAAAATCGAACGTCAATTTGCTCATCCTGCTGGCGCGTCAGGACACCAATCTCTTGAGGCAGTACGCCGCCCTGCACAAGCGATGGCAGAAGGAACAGGTCGTCGTGCCGCTGTTTCTGACGCCGGTAGAACTGAAATCATCGCTTGAGCTATTCCCACTGGAATACCTGGAAATACAGGAACAGCATGTCCTGCTGGCCGGGCGCGATCCCTTTCCGGAGATCAGGATAGAGGGACGGAACCTGCGGCTTCAATGTGAGCAGGAGTTGCGCGGCAATCTTCTGCGGCTGCGTCAGCGGTTTGTGGAGGGAGGGGCGAGCACGGAAGCCATCACGATTCTCCTGCCGCTCTCGATCACAGCCTTGTTGCCCTGTCTTCGGGGGCTGCTGCGGGCGGCCGGGAAGCCGATCGAGCAATCGTGCGATGGAGTGCTGAAGGCGGTCGAGCAGCACTGGGGCGTTGACTGTTCGGCCTTTCAGGATGTGCTGAACCTGAAACGCGGCATTATCGGTCCCGGGCCTGCCGAGGCGCCGCGGCTCTTTGACCGGTATGCGACGTCGCTGCAGTTGCTGATTGAGCGGCTTGATCGGTTGAGCGGGTAGGGGCTGTTCGAATGCACAAGTTCGACGTTCGAGGTTCGAAGTTTGGGGGAAGGACTGATTCGGTGCCAACTATGAAACGTCGAACCTCGAACCCTGAATCTCCAAGCTCGAACTCCGGCAAGGCGGGGAATTGGCTCGCAGGCTTAGGTGTTGGTTTGGCGAGCAGCCTGCTGATAGCGGAGCTGGCGGTTGCCATACCTCAAGACAAGCCGCCCATCGCGCCCGCCTACCCAAGTCGCGCCGAGACGCGGCCCTCTCCGCTGCCCAATCCGATGGGCTACGTGAGCGACCATGCCGGTGTGATCGATCCGGCCTGGAAGGAACGCATCCGGTCCGTGTGCCAGGACCTCGAGCGCAAGACCGGCGTGGAAATGGTCGTGGTGACGGTGCCGTCTACGAAACCCTATGCGACCGCCAAGGACTATGCGGCGGCGCTCTATCAACGTTGGGGCATCGGCACGGCGCAGAAGGAACACGGGGTGCTGGTGCTGGCGGTGATCGAAAGCCGGCGGGCGACGGTCACGCTGGGGAAAAGCATGGTGCCGATCATCACGCCCGCCATCGTGAAGGAGGTCGGCGGCAAATACCTGGAGCCGGCGTTTCGCCAGGGGCAGTTTGAAGAGGGACTCTATCGTGCGGCGGTTGCGCTGGCCTCCGCCTCGCAACACGTGCAGGAAGGCGAACCGCCACGGCATAAGCTTAAGGGATTTGGCATTTTTCTGACGGTGACGATGAGTCTCGGCGCGCTCTGGTTTCTCTGGTGGATCAGCCGGCCGGACCTCCGGCATCCCTATGGCCGTCTTCGCAGGGGAGAATATTGGGGTAGTGGCCAGGGCGGCTTCGGCAGTAATCTTGGCGGGTTTGGAGGCGGAATGAGCGGAGAAGGGCTGAAATAGAGTTACTTCACCGGTGGCGCCTTGCTCGCCGCCCCAATTGCATCCAATCCAGCCTGGGCGCAGGCGTCGTCGAAATGGGTGCCGGGTGCGCCGCCGACGCCGATTCCACCGACAACCTCACTCCCAAACTGAATCGGTAGTCCGCCACCAAGAACAAGAATGCTGTCGTTCATTTTCCCCAATTCCTGCAGGTGCGGCATCTTGACGATGAGTTCGCCGAGTTCGCTGGTGGCTCGTCCGGTGCTGGCCGCGGTATAGGCCTTCTTGCGACTGCTGTCCGGGGTATGCGGGCCTGCACCGTCCGCGCGCATCATCGCTCTCAGGACACCGGCCTT
>DASWIN010000202.1:0-4256 GCA_036397655.1 Nitrospiraceae bacterium
GAAGACCTGCTACAGATTAAGCCTATGGATGGAGGATGGGATAATGCGCTCTCATACGAGATTACTAGAAAAGATAGAAAGCATTCGACGGTCTATAGAAAAGATCTAGATGATGGTAACAAACAAAATATAAAGAGTGCACTGAGCACATTTTCTTAGAAAACGAAAAGAAGGTGAGAAAATAAAAATGGTCAGGAACCGTTTCGGATAGGCTCGTAGGTCTTCCGCGCCGTCGCCAGCTCCTTCCGATGCCGTTTGAGTTCGGCACCATGCTTTGATCGCAGGACCGTCCGTTCAAACGGTGCGATGCAGTTCGTGCGACAACGCGTTACGACAGGACAGTTTTGACAAACAGCGCAGCTGAGATCACCGGCACACCCGCATACTGCTCTCGCTCAAAGTCCCGATCGCCAGTGATCAGAAAATCCACCGACGGTCGCGTCGCGGCCAGTTCCAGAAAGATCCGGTCCTTTTCATCACGGACTGGAATATCTACAGAGGTTGGTTCGACGATTTCGGCGAGTTGACGAAATGCCGCGAGAAATTCTCCCGCCTCAATTCCAGCACGTACGAAGGGAGGTTGGAGGCGGGGCCGATTTATAACAGCTTCAAGTTCGGCCAGCGTGTCAGGGCTCAAGACAGGAATCAGAAGCCCCTGCAGCACAGCATTCAGAATTTTGGCTGGTGGGCCGCTGGGGGAGATCAGACCGGAAACGATGATGTTGGTATCAACGATGACTCGCACGCTTCCGCCGAACCGCCGCCACTTCGCGTGCTATCGCTGTCGTCGTCAGTTTCCCTGATTCTTGTGCAGCCCGCCTGAGACGCTGGACCATGCGGGCCGCACGCCGCCGGGCCGCTCGACGTTTCTCAGGCTCAATGAGCAACACATTCCCCTGCCGTTCCACGGAAACCGGACCGTCCAATCCCTTGAGCAGGGATGGCGGAATCAATAACCCTTCTTTGGTTTGCCGCAATTTATTCATGACAATTATTGTTTCAGTTTTCGCCGAATATCACGAAAGACCTCGGCAGCCGGCTTCGCAGTCAATTGGCCATCACAATAAGCTCGGGCCCGCCGCTCGACCTCGGTTAACCATTCCTTGTCGGTACGCTGTCGGCCGGGGGCATGGTACTCCAAGCTGCCCAGCAGTTCGGCGGCTAACGAGGCCCGCTCAGACTCCGAGAGCCGGAGTGCATCTTTTAGGAGCTTTTGAGTGGTCGGAGACATAGCGGCAGCTTACGCCGGTCGTTCCAAAAATGGAAGAGGTGGTCGCTTGCTCTTCATATATAGAAGCAACTCACCTGAATTAGTCCGCCAGCCGTTTGAGCATCGGCCCATATCGCTCGCGCATATCTTTAATGATGACTTTCATCTGCGCAGGGCCGACGCCGGACGTTTTCTTTTTGCGTCTCAGTGTCTTTTTCTTCATGGAACTAGGATAACGAAACTCTCGCCAGAAGACAAAGGTTGGCGATCATATTTTGCCTGATCGCATAGGCCCGTAGGTTTCCCGTGCTGATGCCAGTTTCTTCCGTTGCCGCCTGAGTTCTCGCCCGTGCTTTGATCGCATCACCGCCCACTCATATGGCGCGATGCGGGTTTCCACCTTATTAATCTCCCGTTCAAGCGAACCGACCAGTTCCCACCCTGCCGGAGTGAGCCAGCCGAGATTCCTGGCGTGTTCCAGGTCCTCAAGCGAGTAGCGGACGGAGTCGACTTCTTCCAGACACCGGAACCGCGCGCGGAGGATTTGTTTCTCGGTCAGCGTGGAGTTGTCTCCCTTGGCCCAAGTGGAAAGCCGCTCAAAGAGAATGGCGCCCATTGTAAAGGTGAAGGTGGCGTGGAGGATGCCGCGCAGGGGACGGAGGCTTCGGCGCCAGGGAGAATAGAAAATCTCCTGGTTCCGGTCCTTGTGGTAGAGCACCGCCTTCCGCAGCAGCAGATTCAAATGGTGGTGGCTGTTTTCGTGGATCAGGTCATCAATCAGGTCGAGGTTGTCCCGGTCGAAGCAATTAATAAAGGAGAGGCCTGGCCGATGGCGGTAGCTGAAGCTGACCACGCCCCTGGCCTTGAGCGGGACAATCCTGGTTGTCAGCACCGTCAGCAGGCGCGCGCCTTCCGGCCAGGCCGATTCGATCACCGCCAGCGCACCCGCGACACGCTTCGCCAGGCCGCGCGGGGCCGGCACCACGTGCCGGGGTTCACGGTCGCGCCCGTATCGCAAGACGGGTCCCAATGTCGGGCCGCCCGGCCCGACCAGGCAGGACGGATGATGGACCCATTCGCGCGCCGCGAGCACGCCGCCGGTCAGAATGGGGAACAGGCGGTGGTTGATGCGCAGGGCGAGGCCGCCAGGACGGATGACGAGATCCACCCGGCAGGAAGGCCGCCCCAGCAGACCGCGCAGCGGGGCGCGCGGCTCCAGGTAGTCGCCTTCCAGCCCGATGCTGATCGTCCCCGGCAGCTCGGCCCGCTCAAAGTTGGGGCCGACGTCGTACGGCACCACCCATGCCATCCGGCCCATCCGTGCCGCCCATGCGCAGGGTAGCCCCGGCTCCAGAAAAAGCGCTTCCTGCGTCACCTGGCGGACCAGCCGGACGCACACATCGTCCAGCCGCCGGGCCAGCCCCGCCGCGTCAGGCTCCCCGGACGGAAACAATTCGTCCTGATAACTATGCTCGTAAAACTTCTCCGCGCACTCGGCCTGGAACTGTTCGGCAAACCCGCGCGGATCCTCTTCCCGCCGGAGCTGCACCTGGAGATCGAGAAAATATACCAGGTCGTTCAGCTCTTCAATCCATCCGACGACCTTCCACCCGGCGAAGGACTCCGGCTTGAGCGCGTGCCCCACCGCCCGAAAAAATCCCACCGGCACGCGCAGGGCGCGCACGGGGCGCCGGTAGAGTTTGTCCAGTTCGTCGCAGAGATCGAACAGCAGCCTTCGAAAGGACGACTGGAACTGCTGCTCGAGCGCAGCCAGCGCGGAATCGTCGAACAGAGGAGAAACGTTAGCGCGCATTGTTCATGGCGATTCGTCGCGAAATTGCGGAGTCGCCATGCGAGACGGGCGCGCGGAGACGTGAGGAAGAGAGGCGTCCTTGAAACAGGACGTTGACTGACCGAGCGGCGAGCCCGCCCGCCTGCATGCGCCAAATTCGCATGCAGGCTTGTCGTAGCGGCGAATCCACAATTGCAACAGAAGCGTCCATGAAGGATGCGTGCTAAAGGGTTTGAGGGCCACCCGGTTCTTTCATCGAGACCCCCGCGGAATCGAGCAGGTCGCGCCCGACCAGAATGGGCGCTTTGAAATGAATGGCGAGCGCAATGGCGTCGGACGACCGGCTGTCGAACACCTTCGTCGTTTCTTGGGTCGCCACGGACAGCGCGCCGTAGTAGGTGCCGCCACGCAAGGTGATGACCACCTGCGTGACCTTCGCGTTCATCGTCGTCAGGATCGTGTGCATCAGGTCGTGCGAGAGGGGCCGGGGCGTCTTCTCGCCGCTCAAGGCGCCATGGATGGACAGGGCGACGGTCGGGTCCACGAACACGGGAACGACTTTCCCCTCCGCCTTGAGCAGGACCACGAAGCCGTGCTCCGTTTGACTCACCTGGACGTGTTCGATCTTGACCTGGGTGGTCTCGGCCGCCGAGCTGCCAAGCGCCCCACCGATGATCATTCCGGCAGACAGAGCGAGGATGAGCTGTTTCATAGTGTGACCTCCAGCCCGGATTGTTCATGAGCGCTTCTACTGCAACCGCGGATACGCCGCTGCATCAGGCGGTCTCGTTGCTCAGTCGGTCAACGTATTGCAGCGAATACGCTTCCCTCCTTCGCATCTCCGAGCGCCCGTTTCGCTTGGCGTCTACGCGGTTTCGTGACGAACCGTCACGAACAACCCGGGCTATGCCCTGACATACATGTTTTCGTCTTTTTCGAAGCCGATCTCCGTCTCGGGTCCATGGCCGGTGATGACGCGCGTGACCTCGTCGAGCGTGTACAGCCGCTCCTTGATGGACCGTTCGATCGCCTTGAAATCCCCGCCCCACAGATCAGTCCTCCCGATGGCGCCGCGAAACAGCGTGTCGCCGGCCAGCACGAGCTGCGCCGACGGAAAATGAAAGCTCATCGAGCCGGGCGTATGCCCCGGCGTGTGTAGCGCGATGCCATTCAGTCCGCCCACCCCGATCTGTTCTTCGTCCTTCAGAAAATGCTCGGGCATGAGCGCCGGCGCGGACGCCACGCCGAAGAGCT
>DASWIN010000203.1:0-11106 GCA_036397655.1 Nitrospiraceae bacterium
GCTGGAGATTGTCGAGAACTGGGGCAAGAAGAAGCTGGCCTACGAAATCAAGCGGGAGCGCCGCGGGACCTTCGTCTATGTGCATTTCAAATCGGCGGGGAATGTCGTGAGCGAGCTGGAGCACGCCTACCGGCTTGAAGACTCCGTGCTGAAGTTCTTGACGGTCCGCCTCGAACATCCGCCGGCCCCGAAGCCGGCGCCGGCTCCGATAGGACAGCCCCCGCACAGGGAGTTCGAGCGTGACCGGGTTTAATAAAGTCATTCTGATCGGCAACCTGACGAAGAATCCCGAGCTGCGCTATACGCCGAACGGCACGCCGGTGGCCAGTTTCGGGCTGGCGGTGAACCGGAAGTATCGACAGGCCGAAGAGTTGAAGGAAGAAGTCTGCTTCGTGGATATCGTCGTGTTCGGCAAGCAGGCCGAGCATTGCGGGCAGTATCTCAGCAAGGGCAACGGCGTCGTCGTGGACGGCCGGTTACAGCAGCGGCGCTGGGAGACGGAAGACGGGCAGAAGCGCAGCAAGCACGAAGTGGTGGCGCAGACCGTCACGTTCATGCCGAAGCGACAGGAAACGGGGGGCGGCGATTCGGGCACCCCCAACGAGCCGGGATTCGAAGAAGAGCCGCAGGGCTAGGACGACCAGCGAGGAGGAACAGCGCGTGGAACGAGGAGGCGGGAGATTATTTCAGAGGCGGCGGCAATGCCGCTTTTGCGTGGAAAAGACGCCGATCGATTTCAAGGACATCGGTCTCTTGCGGAATTTTCTGACGGAGCGGGGCCGGATCGTCCCGCGCCGGGTGTCGGGCAACTGCATGGGTCATCAACGGGAGCTGACGATTGCGATCAAGCGGGCGCGCACGATCGCGATGCTTTCGTTTGCGGAAGAGTACTGATCCCGCCCGGTTTGACTTGGTGTGATGATCCGTGTATATCGATCGCACCCCAGCAACGGGCCCCGCGGTGATGCCCATGGCCTTGCCGATTCTCCACCTAAACGAGATTCCGCACGAAGGGTTGAGTCTCTCCTGCGACGTCCACGCGGACGACCTGACGCTGGACCAGGAGGACGTCAGGATTCCCGGAGGGCTGGCCATGGCACTGAACGCCGTCAGCGCCGGGACCACGGTGCATGTGACCGGGACGCTACGCGGAACCGCGCGCCGGCAATGTGTCCGGTGCCTGAACGAATATGACGATGCCCTGTGGCTGCCGATCGTCGGAGAATATCATCAGGATACGGCCCTGAAAAGCCGGCCGGCCGGGCGGGAACCGGCGGAGCGATCCGATGAAGATGAGGGCGACGACAATTACATCTATACGGGCGAGGTGATCGAACTCGGAGAGATGCTGCGGGAGCAGGTGCTGCTGGCGACGCCGATGCAGCCGCTCTGTCGCGAGGAGTGCCAGGGGCTGTGCCCGGTTTGCGGGCAGGATTTGAACGTGCGCCGGTGCGAATGCCGGGAAGAGCAGATTCCGTCACCGTTTAACGTGTTGAAGAAGTTGCGCGAGACGACGCCGAATTCATCGAAACGAACCACGAAGGCGAAGTGAGGACCGACCATGCCGAATCCAAAACATCGACACTCCAAATCACGGCGCGATATGCGACGGGCCCAGTGGCGGCGGAAGAAATCCGCGGCGCCCAACCTGTCCGCGTGCCCGCAGTGCCACGAGCTGAAACCCCCGCACCAGACCTGCTTGAACTGCGGGACGTATAAAGGCACGCAAGTCATCGCTGTCAAAGAGTCTTAGCCCGCATTATCCATGAGCGGCTCTGCTGCAATCACGGATTCGCTGCTGCGACAAAGCTGCACGCGCTGGCCGGGCGTGCAGCCGGGCGGGCTCGCCGCTCGGTCCCTCGACGTGTCAGACGTGTCAACGGAAAAAGCCCAAATTGGAATCACTGGAGGTATTATCCGTTCGCTGAAATCATTAATAAAGCGAACGGCTCAAACGAAGTTTGGTATGTACCTCCTCGGGCTCTCCCGGCTCCACGCGCCCGTCTCGCGACGCGACTGCGTGATTTCGCGACGAGCCGTCATGAATAATGAGGGCTAGGCGCATGCTGAAAAACGGCTTCCAACTTTGTTCTCGGTCGCCCGTCTCCCTGCGACGTACTGAGACACGGACGTCTCAGTCGCCGCGCTCCCTGCGGCCTCGTTGGAAAGCCGTTTTGAGCACCACTAGGTTTGAATGCCCCGATCTTACCGTTTTCAGCACCTTATGAAGATAGCCGTTGATGCGATGGGCGGGGACCACGGGCCCGCCCCGGCGGTCGAAGGCGCCATCCAGGCGGCCCAGGATCTCGATGTCAGCGTGATCCTGGTGGGCGACTCGGCCCAGCTTCAGGGACAGCTTCACCGCTTCCACTGTACCGACTCCCGCATTACCGTCCGGCATGCCCCGCAAGTCGTCGGCATGCACGAGTCACCGGCCCAGATCGCCAGAAAAAAACGGGACTCCTCGATCTGGATCGCCACGGAGCTGGTCCAGTCGGGGGAAGCGCAGGCCGTCGTCAGCTCCGGGAATACCGGCGCGAGCGTCGTCTCCGCGATTTTCCTCCTCGATCGGATCAAGGGCGTGGAACGGCCGGCGATCGCGACGACCCTGCCGACCCTGACCGGCACCGCTGTCATGCTGGACGTGGGCGCCAACGTGGACTGCACGGCGAGCCAGTTGCTCCAGTTCGGCATCATGGGGCATGAGTACGCCAAGGATCTCTACGACAAGTCCGCTCCCCGCATCGGCCTTCTGAGCATCGGCGAGGAGGACAGCAAGGGCAACGAAGTCACCAAGGAGGCGCTGAAACTGCTCAAAGGCAGCGCGATCAACTTTATCGGCAACGTCGAAGGGCGGGATGTCTACAGCGGCGCGGCCGACGTCATTGTCTGCGACGGGTTCATCGGCAACGTGGCGCTGAAAATTTCCGAAGGGCTCGCCGAAACCATCAAGAAACTCCTGATGAAGGAAATTGCCGGATCGTTTCTGGGCCGGCTGTCCTATCCGTTCATCGCGGCTCCGCTCCTGGCGCTCAAGCGCAAGACCGACTATGCCGAGTTCGGTGGGGCGCCCCTGCTGGGCGTCAACGGTGTCAGCGTCATCGCCCACGGCCGATCCTCGGCCAAGGCCATCAAGAACGCGATCCGCCAGGCCAAGTTGATGGTGGACGGGCGCGTGATCGATAACATCCGCCGCGACATTGAAGGAGGCCTGGCTGGCAAGCAGGCTCCTGCTCGCGAGGGAACCGCGTGAGGGCGAGAATCGCCGGGACCGGCTCCTATGCGCCCGAGCGTGTGCTGACGAATGCCGATCTTGAACGGATGGTCGACACGTCGGATGACTGGATCGTCGAACGCACCGGCATCCGCGAGCGCCGCCTGGCTGCCCCGGGCGAAGCCTGTTCCGACCTCGGCACGAAAGCCGCCGAGCGCGCCCTCGAGGCCGCCGGCGTGGCCGCCTCCGATCTGGACATGATCCTGCTCGCGACGTGCACGGGCGATGCCCCGCTGCCGGCCACGGCCTGCCTCATCCAGCACCGGCTGGGCGCGGCGAAGGCGGCGGCCTGCGATATCGGGGCCGCCTGCTGCGGGTTCGTCTATGCGCTGGCGGTCGGGGACGCCTATGTGAAAACCGGCTTGCGCCACGTGCTGGTGATCGGCTCCGAAGTCATGTCCGCGATCACCAATTGGAAAGAGCGCAATACCTGCATCCTGTTCGGCGACGGGGCCGGCGCGGTCGTGCTCAGCGCCACGAAGGAGGATCGCGGCATTCTGTCCTCGCACCTCCATTCCGACGGGTCGCTGTGGAACCTGATCTGCGTGCCGGGCGGCGGGTCCCGGATGCCGCCGACCGAAAAAATGCTGGCGGACGAACTGCAGTACATCAAGATGAAGGGGAATGAGACCTACAAGGTGGCGGTCAAGACGCTGGAGGAATCGGCCCGCGAGGCGCTGCAGGCGAACGGGTTGACCGTCGCGGACATCGATGCCTATGTCCCTCATCAGGCCAATGTGCGGATCATCAAGGCCGTGGCCAGCCGCCTGGAGCTGCCGATGGAGAAGGTGGTGCTCAACATGGACCGGTACGGCAACACCTCGGCGGCCTCGATTCCCATTGCCCTGGATGAAGCGGTCCGCGGCGGGCGGATCAAGAAGGGCCATCTCGTGATGATGGCCGCCTTCGGGAGCGGGCTGACCTGGGCCACATCAGTCGTGCGCTGGTGAGCGTGCGGCAATCTCATGAAGATTGACGCGGCACGGATTTTCCCGTTGACATTGTGACGAGAATTCCCCCATATCATACGCCGTCATGGTTTCCGGAATAGGTCTGGTATTTCCCGGCCAGGGATCGCAATCGGTCGGGATGGGACGCGCGCTGTACGAGGCGCATCCTGTTGCGCGGGAAGTCTATCGGGTTGCGTCGGCGGTGCTCGGCTACGACGTGGCCGAGTTGTGTTTTAGCGGACCTGCCGAACGGTTGAATTTGACGGAGCACACCCAGCCCGCGCTGCTGACCGCCAGCATCGCAGCGCTTCGCGTGCTGGAGCCAGCCGGGCTCAAGCCGGTGGCGGTGGCCGGGCACAGTCTCGGCGAATACTCCGCGCTGGTGGCGGCCGGGGGGCTGACGTTCAACGCGGCGGCCGCGCTGGTGCAGAAACGGGGCCGCTACATGGCCGAAGCCGTCCCGCCTGGCAGCGGGATGGTGGCGGCGATCCTGGGTCTCGCTCCCGATGCCGTGCGCGAGGCCTGCCGCGAAGCCTCGTCGGTCGGCGTGGTGGCGGCGGCGAACTTCAATTCTCCCGGGCAGGTGGTCATCGCGGGAGAAAAGGCGGCGGTCGAAAAGGCGATCGAGGTGGCGAAGGCCAGGGGCGCCAAGAAGGCGATCCCGCTGCCGGTGAGCGTGCCGGTGCATACGCCGCTGATGCAGTCCGCGGCGGACCGGCTGGCGAAGGATGTCGACGCAACCGCCTGGTCGGACTTGACGGTGCCCTTGATCAATAACGCCGAGGCGAAGGCCCTGCGGACGGCCTCGGAAGTGAAGGCATCCCTGATCCGGCAGTTGCCGTCATCGGTCTTGTGGGAGGGTTCAGTCAAGGCCATGCATGCGATGGGCGTGACGACATTCATTGAAGTGGGGCCCGGTGCCGTGCTAAGCGGATTGATCAAACGCATTGTGCCGGAGGCAAAGACCTTGAACGTGCAGGATCCCGCCTCGCTCGAGATGACACTGAAGGCGTTGCACGGGTGACGCAGTGACCATGTCCTTGGCGGGGAAAACAGCAATCGTCACAGGAGGGGCGCAGGGGATCGGGCGGGCCATCGCCGAAGCGCTGGCCGCAGCCGGCGCGGATGTCGCCGTCGCCGATCTGGATCCGGGCCGGTCGCAGGACGCGGTCACGGCCATCACGAAGATGGGGCGGCGGGCCATGAACATCAAGGTGAACGTCGCGAACTGGGACGATGCCAAGTCCATGGTGGACCAGGTCGTCAAGGAATGGGGCAAGGTGGACATCCTGGTCAACAACGCCGGCATCACGCGGGACGGCCTGCTGCTTCGCATGAAGGAAGAGGACTGGAACCTCGTGATCCAAGTGAATTTGAACGGGACGTTCAACTGCACCAAAGCGGTGCTCCAGCCGATGAGCAAGCAGCGGTCCGGCCGGATCGTGAACATCGCCTCAATCGTGGGCGCGATCGGCAATGCCGGGCAGGCCAATTACGCGGCGTCCAAGGCGGCTGTGATCGGCTTCACGAAAGCCGTGGCGAGGGAATACGCCAGCCGGGCTGTGACGGTCAACGCGGTGGCCCCGGGCTTCATCGATACGGCGATGACGCAGCATTTGTCGGCTGACGTCAAGGAGATGCTGTCCAAGCAAATTCCGATGGCGCGGCTGGGGCAGCCGTCCGACGTGGCGGCGGCGGTGAAGTTTCTGGCATCGGACGAGGCAGGGTACATCACGGGCCATGTGTTGCATGTCAATGGCGGCATGCACATGGCATAGGACGAGGGGAGGTGTAGGACGCAATGGCAGCAGACGGAAAAGTAGAAGAAAAAATCAAAAAAATCGTCGCGGAGAATCTCGGGGTGGAGGAGGACGAAGTCGTTCCGGACGCCAAATTCGTCGACGATCTCGGTGCCGACTCCCTGGATACGGTCGAGCTGGTCATGGCCTTCGAGGAGGCGTTCGACATCGAAATTCCAGATGAGGATGCCGAAAAAATCCTCACGGTCGGCAAGGCCATCGACTACATTAAGGAAAAGATGTAACTCGGGCCGGTGCGGTCTATGGCGGAGCACGGCAGACGTCGGGTGGTCGTCACGGGGCTGGGGCTGATTTCGCCTCTCGGGATCGGCGTGGGCCCCACCTGGAAGGGGATCTGCGAGGGACAGTCCGGCATCGGCCGCATCACGCGGTTCGATCCCGACGGATACGCGTCCCAAATCGCGGGCGAGGTGAAGGGCTTCGATCCTGCCGCCTTCATCGAGAAAAAAGAAATCAAGAAAATGGACACCTTCATCCAGTACGCCGTCGGCGCGAGCCGGATGGCGGTGGATGACGCGGGCCTGAACGTCGCGCCGGAGGAATCGGAGCGCGTCGGGGTCTACATCGGCGCGGGCATCGGCGGCCTGCCGGCCATCGAGCATTACCACAAGATTCTGCTGGAGAAGGGGCCCGACCGCATCTCGCCCTTCTTTATTCCGATGGTCATCATCAACCTGGCCTCGGGGCAGGTGGCGATCCGGATTGGCGCGCGCGGGCCGAATTCCTGCGCGGTCACGGCCTGCGCAACCGGCAACCATTGCATCGGCGACGCGTTCCGGATCATCCAGCGCGGAGAAGCGGATGCCATGCTGGCGGGAGGCACCGAGTCCTGCATCGTGCCGCTGGCGGTCGCGGGCTTTTCGGCCGCGAAGGCCCTGTCCACCCGCAATGACGAGCCGACCAAAGCCAGCCGGCCGTTCGACAAGGATCGGGACGGGTTCGTCCTCGGGGAAGGTGCAGGCGTGCTCGTGCTCGAAGAACTGGACCGGGCCCGCCGGCGCGGGGCGCGGATCTATGCCGAACTGGTCGGCTACGGCATGAACAGCGACGCCTATCACATCACGGCGCCGTCCGAGGACGGCGAGGGTGCGGTCCGCTGCATGGAGCTGGCGATCAAGGACGCCGGGATTTCAAAGGGCGAGGTCGGCTATATCAACGCCCACGGAACGTCCACGATGGCCGACGCGATCGAAACCAGGGCGATCAAGCAGGTCTTCGGGGAGCAGGCCAAACGTATTCCGGTCAGTTCGACGAAGTCCATGACCGGGCACCTGCTCGGGGCAGCCGGGGGGATCGAAGCGGTGTTCTGCGTCCTGGCGATCCACCACAAGCTGCTGCCGCCGACGATCAATCTGGACCATCCCGATCCCGCGTGCGATCTCGACTACATCCCGGGAAAGGCGCGCCCGGCGACAGTCACGGTGGCGCTGTCCAATTCGTTCGGCTTCGGCGGCGTGAACGCCTGCCTGCTGTTCAAGCGATTAGCACATAGCTAATCGCTGGTAGCCCGAAGGGGATTTTCCTTAATAGTGATCGAAAGCAAAGCCTCCTGATCCAGCTACTCACTATGTGCTACTCGCTACCGGCTATTTTTTGACATGGCGCGGACTCCACTCGATGAGGCGCAACAGGCGATCGGCCACACCTTTCGGGACGTCCGCCTCCTGGACGAAGCGCTCACGCATACCTCATACGTCAATGAGTTCAAGGACCAAGGTTCGAAAGACAACGAACGGCTCGAGTTTCTCGGCGATGCCGTCCTGGCGCTGATCATCAGCGAGCACGTGGCCTCGGCCTGCCCGGACCTGGCCGAGGGCGCCCTCTCCAAGCTGCGCTCCCATCTGGTGAGCGAAGCGACGCTCGCCACGGTGGCCCGCAGGCTGGATTTGGGCAAACTGCTCCGGCTGGGTCGCGGCGAGGAACGCACGGGCGGACGCGAGAAGGAATCGATCCTGGCCAACACCATGGAGGCCGTCCTGGCGGCGGTCTACATGGACGGGGGGTTGGAGGCGGCAAGAAGTTTTTCCCTCAAGGCGTTTGCACAGGAACTGTGCGAGGCCGCGAGTCACGATGCGGGCGGGGTGCTCGCCGGCGATTACAAGACGCAACTACAGGAATGGTGCCAGCGGCGCTACGACAGCGTGCCGCAATATGTGACGGAACGGGAAACCGGCCCGGACCATCAAAAGACGTTCGTTATTCATGTATTGGTGCGCGGCAGGGCCTTGGGGCGAGGGACGGGACGGAGCAAGAAAGAGGCGGAACAGGCGGCGGCGCAGGAAGCGATGGAACGGGTCAAGAGTGACACATGAGACATGCCCGCCGTTGCCGGCGGAAAACGTGAAACGAGGAGGAGAACGATGATGCGAGCGCATTTTAAATTGATAGCGTGCCTGGGCGTGGCGGCGGTCATGGCGTGGGGCATGGCAGGAGCAGGCCTGGCGGCGGACAAGGATAAGGCTGCGGCCAAGGGGCCTCGTGCGATCATCAATACCAAGTTCGGAGAGATCGAAATCGAGTTTTTCCAGGACAAGGCCCCCAACCATGTGGCGAATTTCATCAAGCTGGCCAAAGCCGGTTTTTACAACGGGACGCTTTTCCACCGCGTGATCCCCGGCTTCATGATCCAGGGGGGGGATCCGAATACGAAGGACCAGACGAACAAGGCGGCCTATGGCCAGGGTGGGCCCGGCTATCAGGTGAATGCGGAGTTCAACGACGTCCAACACAAGCGCGGGATTGTGTCCATGGCGAGGGCCAGCGATCCGAACAGTGCCGGCTCGCAGTTCTTCATCGTGGTGGAAAATGCCTTCAACCTCGACCACCAGTACACGGCGTTCGGGCAGGTGCTGAAAGGGATAGGCGTGGCGGACAAGATTGTGCAGCAGCCGAGGGATAATAGGGACTTGCCGTTGCAGCGAATCGAGATGACAGTGACGATAGTGGAGTAAAGAGGCAGGCTTCCTGGTTGGCTCGCTGTGCTCGCGCAACGCGAAATATAGGACGAGCGAGGCGGTCAGCCTCCCTTCTGTGCTCGCAGAGGGCGAGCCTTCACACCCGCCCGCCCCAGGCGCGCCAAGACGCGCCTCTTTCCCGTGGCAGAATGTGCTGCCTCGATGCGCGCAGTTGGAGCAGACCAAGCCGCACTCGCTAAGAAAGGGGAAAATCAGGACGGTTCGCCTGCCGTCAGAAAGAGGGGAGAGCGTGGCGTGGACAGACCGCTGATGGGCCTGTCCCCGCTCGGAAGAGATGGGCGGGAGTTTTCGGCTTGCCTCAGCGGCAAGAAGACTCCCGCCCAGTTTTTCACGAATAACGAATGACGAATTACGGATGACGCTGTCAGTGACGATGCCCGCAGTCGGGGCCGTGGGTGTGGGGTGCCGGAGTGGTCGGCTGGGGCGTGAATTGGCCGGGGAGGATGATATGACCGCTCTCATGCTGCTTGGCCAGGTGTTCGGCGACCTGCGGATGGTGTGCTCGGATGTAGCCGGTCAAGCCGTTGAGAAACCGCGACGATTGCAGCCCGCCGCCTGAGAACTCCGTCACAAACTTCATGGCCCGGTCCAGCACCTCGGTTGCCATGGCGGTATCAGGCACCGGCTGGTCTTTCTGCTTGCTGAAGGCCTCGTACTGTTTTTTCAGGTGCTCCGCGAACACCGGCGCCATGGCCGCAGGGATGTGCAGCGGGCTGAGATTCCGGCGCAGCGACTGAATCGCGGCGATAACCTCCGCGTCCTGCCCGTCCCGGCGGTTGCAAAAATATCCGAACGTAATCGTCTCGATGAAGTTGAATAGCGCGGCGGCCTTGTCGTCGCCCAGCGCGAAGAGCTCCTTGTAGAATTCCTTGCGTGCCTGCGCGAACCGCTCGCCCGACCGCTTCTGCTGGTAATCGCTGCTGGAGTCCAGGTATCGGCAGTCAGAGGGGCAGGCGATGCGTGTCATGCGGTGTTCGCCGCAACATTGACTGCAAATCATTCCGTTCAGCGCCGGACAGGATCGCTTGCCCTTTCGTCCCTCGCAGTAAACGCACGTGCTCATTTGTTGGGTGCATCTTTCTGCGGCGGCTTGGGACCGGTGAATCCGTAGTCCGCCAGGGTGCGATTCTTCGAGCGGGACTTGCCCGGTGTCTCGAGCCCGTTCATCTCCGCGGTATTGCCGTAGTGATAGGGAACCAGAATGAGGTTCTTTACGCGGTCCACGCTGATGCCGGCGGGGGTGGGCAGATACTCGGCGATCACGTTGAAGTGATGGTCGGGACGCATGCGCCAGATCTTCCCGGCGGTGAAGTCCGACACATACATGTTGCCCCAGGTATCGAAGTCCACACCGTCCAGGTTGTGGAAACGTGACGAGAAGAAGCCGTTGGAGACCAGTTCGGTGATGGTGCCGTCGGGGGCGATCTCGGCGATGCTGCCCTTGTTCCAGCTGACGGCGATCACGTGGCCCGTTTTCGGATGGACAGCCAGTCCGCGCGGTCCGGCCAGTGCGGTATCACGCGCCAGCACGGACACTGCATACTGCTTCGCAGGGTCGATCCGGTAGATGACGTTGGCCTCCATGTCGGAGGCATAGAGCAGTCCGTGTGGATCCGCGGCGACATCCACCAGCCCGATCGGACCCGGCTGCCCGGTGAACGACACGGTGGTGACGGATTTGCCGGTCTTGACGTCGAAGGCGCGGAGCGCATCCAGGTCGGCCACGTACAGCAGGTGGTTGACGATCACCATGCCCTTGGGCGCGTGAAGCACCGTCGTGCCGTCTCCGCCTCGGATGAACTGCGCGGCGATGACTTTTCCATCCCGGTCCAGCTTCGTGATGAACCCGTTGTTGTCCCTGTCGTTCGGCTCCCCGTTGATATTGGAGATGAAGTAGCAGTCGCAGGCCTGATCGGACACGAAGCTCTGGGGGGACTGCAGACCGGTCACCTGTAGCGCGACGGCCACGGCCGGCGCGCACAGCCACAGGCCGACAAGCGCGGGAGAGATCGCACCAAACAGGAGATGGCGGTTCACGGTTGGGGCTTTCCGGTTGTGTATCGCGGCCAGCAGACTTGCGTCATGGT
>DASWIN010000204.1:0-5627 GCA_036397655.1 Nitrospiraceae bacterium
GCGCCCTCGAATTTCAGATACAAGTCAATCCCCGGCGCGATCCTCGCGGCCAGACGGGCCGCCTTGATCAACGGCGTGTTGCCTTCGCCGAGCGTGACGACCGGCGTCCGGTCGGTCACGGGTAGAAACTTCCGATACTCGTCGATGACGCCGCGCCAGCGCATCAGACACGACACTCTGGTGACAGACTTGGAACGAATCGTTCGAGGCGCATGGATTACTCGCCGTGCCCCTCGACGTGGATGGGAACGGGTCGGATGTTCTCCGCGATCCGCTTGCAGAACAACGCGTGCATCATGGGCTACTCGTCATGTCCTTCCACGCGAATCAACGTGGTCGGCTCGGAGATGAAGACCATCTTGTCGATTTCACGGAGCGCGGCCTGCACGTCGCGCTCGCGGGCGGTATGGGACATGATCACGACGGGCACGGTCTGCCCTTCCTTGCGGCCCTGCTGGATCACCGACGCGATGCTGATGTTGTGCCGCCCCAGCACGCCGGCGATCTGCGACAACACGCCGGGACGATCGAGCACCATGAACCGCATGTAGTACTGCGCGAGGATTTCCTCCATCGGCCGGATGCGCAGCGGCCGCCGCTGGTCCTGCTGGAACGATGCAGGCGGCACGAGGCCCGCCGCGTCCCGCAGCAAATTGCGCGCGATCGCGATCGTGTCGCTGACCACCGCGCTGCCCGTCGGCATGGAGCCGGCCCCGCGGCCGTAGAGGACGATGTCCCCCACGGCATCGCCGACGAGTTGAATCGCATTGTACACACCCTCGACCTGGGCGATCGGCGACGCGGACGGCACCATGGTCGGATGGACGCGCGCTTCAATTTCACCGTCGAGGGATTTCGCAATCCCCAGCAGCTTGATCGTGTAGCCGAACTCCTCGGCATAGGCAACGTCGACCGGGGTGATGCGGGCGATCCCCTCCGTATAAATATCCTTCACATTCACCGGCGTGCCGTAGGCCAGGTTCACCATGATGGCCAGCTTGTGCGCCGAATCGACGCCGGACACATCGAAGGTCGGATCCGCCTCGGCGTAGCCCGCCGCCTGGGCCTCGGCCAGCACGTCCTCAAAGCCCTGCCCCTCGCAGGTCATGCGGCTCAGGATGTAGTTCGAGGTTCCATTGATGATGCCGTAGAGCGACAGGATCGTATTGGCCGCGAGCCCTTCCTTGAGGGCGCAGATCACCGGAATCCCGCCGCCGACGCTGGCCTCAAAACCCAGGTCCACCTTGTGCCGTGACGCCGCTTCAAAAATTTCCTCGCCATGCACCGCGAGCAGGGCCTTATTGGCCGTCACGACCGGCTTACCCTTCGCCATGGCGTCCAGAATCACCCGCTTGGCCGCCTCGTAGCCGCCGATCAATTCGATGACGATATCAACCGCCGGATCGTCGATCAGCGCCTTCGCGTCATTGATCAGCACGCCGGGCGGCAACGCCACGCCGCGATCACGGGTCGTGTCCAGATCGGCCACGCGCACGAGCTCGATCGGCACGCCGGTGCGCCGCCTGATCAGCGCGCCGCTGCCCAGCAATATTTTGGCGACGCCGGTGCCGACCGTTCCGAACCCGATCAGACCGACGCCGATCCGTTCCTTTTTCACTTTGGCTTCACTCCGCTCCTCCGAGCTTCAACGCCTTCTTGATGCCCCGCACGGCCTGCTTGGTCCGGTGCTCGTTTTCCACCAGGCCGAAGCGCACGTATTCATCCCCGCCCTCGCCGAAGCCGATCCCCGGCGACACGGCGATCTTCGCCTCTTTCAGCAGCAGCTTTGAAAATTCGAGCGAGCCCATCCCGCGATAGGGGAGCGGAATCCTGGCCCAGACGAACATCGTGGCCCGCGGCTTCTCGACCGCCCATCCCGCGCGATTTAATCCCTCCACGAGCACGTCGCGGCGGTGCTGATAGCGGGCCACGGTTTCCTTGACGCAGTCCTGCGGGCCGTTCAGCGCGATGATGCTCGCGATCTGCACCGGCTGGAAGATGCCGTAGTCCAGGTAGCTCTTGAGCTTGCCCAGCGCGCCGATCACCTCGCGGTTGCCGACGCAGAAGCCCACGCGCCAGCCCGGCATGTTGTAGCTCTTGGAGAGCGTGTAAAACTCCACGCCGATCTCCTTCGCCTCCGGGACCTGCAGCAGGCTCGGCGCGCGATACCCGTCGAACACGATGTCCGCGTAGGCCAAATCGTGTACCACGATCACGTTATGCTCCTTGGCGAAGGCCACGATCTTCTTGAAAAACTCCAGGTCCACCACCGCCGTCGTCGGGTTGTGCGGAAAATTGATGATCAGCACGCGCGGCCGCGGCAGCGTCTGCTTGTACGCCCGCGTCAGGTCCTCGAAAAAGTCACTGTCCTGGCGCAGCTCGACGCCGCGCACCTCACCACCGGCGATGATCACGCTGTACATGTGAATGGGATAGGTCGGCGTCGGCGTGAGGACGACGTCGCCCGGTCCGATCATGGCCAGCGCCAGGTGCGCGATTCCCTCCTTCGATCCGATCGTCACGATCGCTTCCGTCTCCGGATCCAGGTCCACGTCATACTGCCGCTTGTACCAAGCGGTGATCGCGTGGCGAAGCTTCGTGATGCCCCGCGAGGCGGAGTAGCGGTGGTTCTTCGGATTGCGCGCCGCCTCGATCAGCTTCTCCACGATATGGTCGGGTGTCGGCTGGTCGGGATTGCCCATGCCGAAATCGATGATGTCTTCGCCACGATGACGCGCGTCCAATTTCAGCGCCTGCACCTGCGCAAACACGTAGGGCGGCAGCCGCTTGATTCTGTAAAATGTTTCGATCATCGTTCGTCGCCTATCTGCTGAATTCTCCGATACTTTCCCGCCGGGCGGTGCCTTGCCACAGGCCGCCCCGCCCCCACGTCCGGCCCCCTTGTGAAGGAAGGTTTCATTCTAATGCAGCAGGCCAATTCAGTCAATTTTCTTCGGGGGTTGGGTGATTTCCGCCGTCGTCGCGATTCCGCATCCCGCGCGAGGTCTCCAGAGTCCTTGCCTGGGGGGGTCGTTTTTGCAATAATGCACTAACTGATTGTAAATCCGATTCCATTTCCGATTTCCGCCACTTCCACTTTCCAGGAGCCCGCGGTTGCATGCCTCGACTCGGCGTCAACATTGACCATGTCGCCACCCTCAGGCAGGCCCGGGGTGGCAGCGAGCCAGATCCAGTGGCCGCCGCCGTCCTGGCCGAGCTGGCCGGAGCCGACGGCATCGTGGTCCACTTGCGGGAGGACCGCCGCCACATCCAGGACCGGGACCTGACGCTGCTGCGCCAGACCGTCAAGACCAGGCTGGACCTGGAAATGGCCGCCGACGACGCGATGGTAAAAATCGCGCTGGCCGTTAAACCGCACTACGTCACGCTGGTGCCGGAACGGCGGCAGGAGTTGACGACCGAAGGGGGACTGGATGTCGCCGGGCACAAGCACCGGTTCAAGCGCGTCGTGGAGGCGCTGCAGCGCGGAGGCATTCCGGTCAGTCTCTTTATCGAACCGGATGCCGGTCAGATCAGGGCGTCCAGGGCGATCGGAGCGGATTACATCGAAATCCACACCGGCCGCTACGCCAACGCGCAGTCCGAGCGGGCGATTGAAACGGAATTCCGGGCCATCATAAAGGCTGCACAGCTGGGAACCAGGCTGAAACTGGGCGTCAACGCCGGGCACGGATTGAATTACTGGAATGTTCAAAAGCTGACGGCAATTTCCGAGATCGAGGAGTACAACATCGGCCACAGCATCGTGGCGCGCGCCGTGCTGGTCGGGTTGGACCAGGCGGTGCGCGAGATGAAACGGCTGATCCCGCGATCAACAGGCACGGGGCACGGGGCGCGAGGCTAGCGGTATGAGGCGACTGCCATCCCCCTTGCCCCTCGCCTCAAGCCACTTGCCTGCGCGAAGCGGAGCGACGCGATGATTGTCGGCATCGGCCTGGACCTTGTCAAAATTGACCGCGTTCGCGCGATCGCGGAGCGGTGGCAGGCGCGGTTTCTCGACCGCCTCTACACGAAGGCCGAGCGCCGCGATTGTATGAAAAAGGCGGCCCCCTATGCGTCCTTGGCCGGACGCTTCGCCGCGAAAGAAGCCGTCTTGAAAGCGCTGGGGACCGGCTGGGCGGATGGAATCAGCTGGCACGATATCCAGGTGCTCAATGATCGCGCCGGGCGTCCGCGCGCGACCGTGTCGGGCCGCGTCAAAATACTGATGAAGCGCGCAGGCGTCACCACCATCCACGTCAGCCTGTCGCACGACACTGATTATGCCGTCGCCGAGGCGGTCCTGACAAAGGACCGCTAGGCGAGAGGCAAAAGGCTATAGGCAATGGGCCGCAGATTCACATTCATTTTCAACCTATCGCTCCTCGCCCCTCGCCCCTCGCCTATGGTTTTACCATGAAGATCATCACCGCCGCGCAAATGACGGAACTGGATCGCCGGACCATCGAGGAGGCGAAGGTGCCCGGCACCACGTTGATGGAACGGGCGGGAAGCGGCGTGGTTTTGGCGATGGAGCGGGCCGCCGGCTCCCTGTCCGGAAAAACCGTGACGGTCCTCTGCGGCAAGGGCAACAACGGAGGCGACGGCTTCGTCGTGGCGCGCCTGCTCCGAAAACGGCGCGCCACGGTGCGCGTCCTGCTGCTGGCGCATCCCGGCGACCTGTCGAGCAACGCGAAAACGATGCATCGAAGATTTCTCGCCGTCGCGGGCTCCAAAGCCGTCGCGGCCCTTCCATCGTCCGATGCGATCCGTGCCGCCCTGGCTCAGAGCGACCTGATCGTGGACGCGCTCCTTGGCACCGGCCTCTCGGCTCCGGTCCAAGCCCCCTACCGCACGGCGATCGGTTTGGTGAACACGGCGGACCGACCGGTCATTGCCGTCGATCTGCCCTCCGGTCTTCATGCCGATACCGGCGCCGTCATGGGCGCGGCCGTCCGGGCGGATGTGACCGTCACGTTCGGGCTCCCGAAGCTGGGCCTCTATACCGGCGCCGGCATCGAGCATGCCGGAGCCGTCGAGGTCGTGGACATCGGGATTCCTCCGGCATTCGTCGAGGCGATCGCCAGCCACGTGTCCCTCATCACCGGCGACACCGTCCGGCGGTTGATTCCCGCTCGCCGACAGTCTTCACACAAGGGCACGTACGGCCATGCCGGCATCATCGCGGGCTCGGTCGGCAAGACCGGCGCGGCGGCCATGGCTGCCCAAGCCGCCTTGCGGGTCGGCGCGGGCCTGGTCACGGTCGCCACTCCGGCGAGCGTCAACGACACGCTGGAGTCCAAGCTGCTCGAAGCCATGACCGTGCCCATGCCCGAAACAAGGGCGCGAACGCTCGCGCGGACCGGCCTGGAGGAGATCCTGTCGTTCGTCAACGCCCGGACCGCGGTGGCGATCGGGCCCGGTCTCACCACGCATCCGGAGACCGTCGAGTTGATCCATGCGCTCCTGCCCAGATTGGAAAAACCAGCCGTGCTGGACGCCGACGCGCTCAACGCGCTCGTCGGACGGACCGCGCTCCTGGAGGAATGCAAGGCGCAAACCATCCTCACGCCGCACCCGGGAGAAATGGCCCGGCTGGTGGACGGGGCCTCGCCCCGCTCGATCAA
>DASWIN010000205.1:0-2880 GCA_036397655.1 Nitrospiraceae bacterium
CCAACGTCACGGGCGCGGATGGCTTCGACAGCAGCAGCGGCACGGCCAACACGCTGCAAAGTCTCATGCAGAGCAAGGACGGGTGGTTCACGACGCTGGACGACCAGAACGCGCTGACGCCCACGCGCGAGCGGTCGCTCTCGCAGCCGGCGATCATCGGCGGGCTGATCTTCTTCCCGACCTTCGAGCCGGAGAACGACATCTGTTCGTCAAGCGGTTCGAGCTTCCTGTACGCCCTCTTTTACAAGTCGGGCACGGCCTACAAGGAGTCAGTGGTCGGAACGGTCACGCAGGGCAGCAACACGAACGTGTCGAGGCGGCAGGCGATCGGCGATCCGGGCCTCGCGTCCGGCGTCGCGGTGCACATGGGCGCGCAGGGCAGCGGCGGCAACGGTTCGGGCGGCGGCGGCTGCCAGGGCCAGTTGACGGCCAATATCCAGTCCAGCACCGGCAGCGTCGGCCAGACCTGCATGAAGACGGCCGGCGTACCCTGGAGCTATTACATCTCCTGGACCAGCCAGCGGGATTCGTAAGACTGGCATTCGCAGTGCTGTTGATCTAGCAGGCTATTGGAATACCATTTCGGTGCCTGAAAATACCGGGCTGCAGAAGTTCACGGATGGGATCAGAGCAGCCCGCAGGATGTTCAAAAAGGCCGCCCGGCGCGGCCGCAGCAAGCGAGGAGGCGAAGCGTACTCCTTTCGGTACGTTGAGCCTCCAAGCGCTGCGAGAACAAAGCTGGCGGACTTTTTCAACGTCATGCTAGTATTGCGATCGTGGTGCTGAAAACGTTCGAAAACGGGAGGGCTCGCGCGCGGGCCCTCCCCGCGGTCGCATCGCCGGTCGCCTCCGCGGTCCTGGTGATGGTCTCGCTCCTTCTCCTGACCGGCTGTTCGCAGGAATCCCCTTCGTCAGGCTCATCGCCGGCAAATTCGTCCGGGCCGGCGTCCGACGGGAATCGTCCACCGGCCGTCAATTCGGCCCGCCTCATGGCCAATGGCCTGACCCGCAACGACACGCTGACGGTTGAATTCACGACGGACGATCCCGATGGCGACCGCGTGTCGATGCGTTATCAATGGCTCGTAAACGGCGGCGCGGAGAAGGAACAGACCAGCCCCACTCTGGCGCTGAACGGGCTCCGTCGGGGCGATCGTGTCAGCCTGGAGCTCACGCCGGTGGACGCGCGGGGGGCGGTCGGCGCGGCATTCCGGACCGAGCCCGTCGAGATGGACAACACGCCGCCCGCCGCCACGCGCGTGACGATCGAGCCGGCCGTGGCGACGCCGGGTGATGTGCTGCGCGCCGAGATCGAGGGGTCGGATTCCGACGGCGATCCCGTGACGTATCTTATCGAATGGTGGCGGAACGGGAAATCACTCGGCGCGCCCGGAAAAGTGAAAGACAGGGAGCAGGAGCAGCGGACGCTGGCCACGGAGGGGTTTGCCCGGGGCGACCTGATCGTCGCCGGGGTCACGCCGTACGACGCAACCGGTCCCGGGCGCTTTCTCGTATCCGAGCCGCTGGTTCTCCTGAACCGGCCGCCGGTCATCACGTCCTCGCCGACAGGACCCACGCCGCAGGGCCTGTTCGAGTATGCCGTCACCGCCACGGATCCCGACAACGATCCCCTGACCTACAAGCTCGAGACGGCGCCGCCCGGCATGACCATCGAGGCGAAAACGGGCAGGATTTCCTGGCAGATGGCCTCGAGCCTGACGGGTCCCCAACAAGTCCGGATCAGCGTGGACGACGGCCAGCAGGGCGAGGCCTTTCAGGAATTCACGCTCATGCCGCCGCCGGCGCGCTGACGCGGGCCGGACGCCCTTGTTGCGGACAAGGGGCTTTGTTAGAATGAGTCCACGCCCCAATCGAGAGGGTTCACCCACACACTGTGCGCAAGATCAAGCTGCGAGAAGGCACCAACACCGCCAGCCTGTTCGGCTCCCACGACCGTCACCTGAAACTCATTGAAGAAGAACTCGGCGTGCAGATATCGGCGCGCGGGGACGAGGTGGCGCTGGACGGCACGCCTGCAGCCGTGCAGCAGGCCGAGCGGGTGCTGCACGAACTGGGTGCCCTGACCGTCGAGGGCTACGAGCTGCGCCCGGACGACGTGTCGTTTGCCTTGAAGGCGGCGCGCGTCGGGCAGGAGGCTCCGCTCAAGGAACTGCTGCTCGGGACCGTTCCCATCGCCACGAAGAAACGTTTCATTGTTCCCAAGTCCGCCACGCAGAAAGCCTATCTTGACGCGATCCAGAAATACGACATCGTCCTCGCCATCGGCCCGGCTGGGACCGGAAAGAGCTATCTGGCTGTGGCGATGGCCGTGGCCGCGCTGACGAAGCGCGAAGTCAGCCGCATCGTTCTGGCCAGGCCGGCGGTGGAAGCGGGGGAGAAGCTCGGCTTCCTGCCCGGCGACATGTATGCCAAGATCAATCCCTATCTCCGTCCGCTCTACGACGCGCTCTACGACATGATGGACGTGGAGCGGGCGAACCGGCTGATCGAGCGCGGCGAAATTGAAATCGCGCCCCTGGCCTTCATGCGCGGCCGCACGCTCAACGATTCGTTCGTGATTCTCGACGAGGCCCAAAACGCCACCGCCGAGCAGATGAAGATGTTCCTGACCCGGCTCGGGTTCAACTCCAAGGCCGTGGTCACAGGCGATATCACGCAGGTGGACCTGCCTTCCGACCGCGCGTCAGGCCTGATCGAGGCGAGGGAGATTCTAAAAGAAATCCCCGGCATCCAATTCGTCTATTTCGATGAGCGCGACGTGGTCCGTCACAAGCTGGTTCAGGAGATCATCAAGGCCTACGACCGGCACCAGCCGCCGGCTTCCGGCCCTCGCGGCGCCAAGTCGCACCTTCCCCGGCC
>DASWIN010000206.1:0-6384 GCA_036397655.1 Nitrospiraceae bacterium
CGCGCTGGCGCCAAGGCTGTGGCCATGGGCAGGGATGGGCGCACCAGCGCGATGCAGATGCGGGCGGCCGTTCTGAAAGGCCTGCTGGGATGCGGGCTGGACGTGGTGGACATCGGGGTGTGTCCGACGCCATTGCTGTACTATGCGCTCTTTACGCTGCCCGTAGGCGGTGGCGTGATGATCACGGCCAGTCACAATCCACCAGAATACAACGGCTTCAAGCTGTGTCTAGGGAAGGACTCGATGCATGGAGAGGCTATCCAGGCCCTGAAGACCGACATCGACAAGGGACAGTTTGAGACCGGGCAGGGCACGGTGTCGGAACATCCCATCATCCCCGACTATATGGCCTACATCAAGAAATCGTTCGCACACGTGAAGGCCGGGAAGCTCCACGCGGTGGTGGACTGCGGCAACGGCATGGGCGGGCCTGTGGGCCCGGCCGCGCTGCGTCTCCTCGGTTGCCGTGTGACCGGCATGTACGAGGAGGTCGACGGGCTGTTCCCGAATCACGATCCGGACCCGACCGTCGAGGACAACCTCAAGGATCTCATCAAGAAGGTCCGTGAGACGAAGGCCGATGTGGGGATCGCCTACGACGGGGATGCCGATCGCATCGGGGCGGTGGACGAGCACGGCAATATTCTCTGGGGCGACAAGCTGCTGGTGCTGTATGCGCGGGATATTCTCGCGGCGAAGCCTGGCAGCACGGTGATTTCCGAGGTCAAGGCCTCGCAGATTCTGTATGACGATATCCAGCGCCGGGGCGGCCGACCGATCATGTGGAAGACCGGCCACTCGCTGATCAAGGCCAAGATGAAAGAGGAAAAAGCCGCGCTGGCCGGCGAGATGTCCGGGCATATGTTTTTTGCGGACCGCTACTTCGGATATGACGATGCCATTTACGCCTCCTGCCGTCTGATCGAAATTCTCGTCAGGGCCGGCCGGCCGCTCTCTGTCCTGCTCTCCGATCTTCCCACGACCTCCGTGACGCCGGAGATTCGCGTGGACTGTCCCGACACGGTCAAGTTCGATCTCGTGAAGAAGGTCCAGGCCCGATTGCTGGAACGGGCCAAGTCCGGCAACCAGCCGAAGGAACTCACGATTCGCGAGGTCATCACGATCGACGGCGTCCGGGTCGTGTTCGAGGACGGGTGGGGATTGATCCGGGCCTCCAATACGCAGCCCGCCCTCGTACTTCGCTTCGAAGCCTCCTCTCCAGACCGCCTCACGGCGATCCGTACCATGATCGAAACCGAGCTGGCCGACCAGCGCCGCTCGCTCGCGATCTGACGGTGCCGTTCTCCCCTCAAGCCGCCACCCTCCTGCGCCGTTCCTTCTTCCTGCTGATCGGCTGCACATTCCTTGCGGCCCATGCGACCGACGCGGCCGACACGCCGCCTTCTTCCGGGCCGTCCTTCGCGCTCGGCGAGCGTTTCACCTACCGGGTGTCGTGGATGGGCCTGCATGCGGCCACGGCCGTGATGCAGGCGGGTCCTGCGCCGGCGGTGGACGGGCGCCGGACGTTGCGGTTCGTGACCACGACGACCTCCAGCCCCGTGGTGACCACATTCTATCCCGTGGCCAATCGAGTCGAGTCGCTTGCGGATGCAGAGACCTTGCTGCCCCAGCGGCTGCTGTTTCGAAGACGGGAGGGCAAGCGCAAGAACGATTTCGACGTCACCTTCCACCAGGCACAGGGATACGTCCTCTCGATCAAGGACGGCCATTCGGCGATCATTCCCATCCCGCCCGACACGCACGACTCGATTTCCTGCCTCTATGCGGTCCGCAACGCGCCCGTCTTGCAGCCCGGATTCTCGCAGTTCATGACGGTGCATCATGACAAGAAGAATTACCGTCTTGAGGTCAAGATCGAGGCGATCGAGAGGGTCCGGGGTCCCTGGGGCGAGGTTGAAGCGATCCGCGCGCTGGCGATCATGCCGTTTCAGGGCATTTTCCTGAACGAGGGCAACATTCGTGTCTGGTTCACCAACGACGACCGCCGCATTCCGGTCAAAATGAAAGCCAAGGTTATCGTGGGTTCCGTCATCGCGGATCTCATCGACGGATTCGGCGTGAAACCTGCGCCTTGACGGCGCGGAAGGCTGAGGTTCAGGTTAAGGCTGAGGCTCAGGTTAAGGTTGAGGTTAAGGAATCCCCGGAGCGTTTTTACTCAACCTTAACCTTGACCTCAACCTGTCTGGGTTGATTGCCGGATTATGCGAAACCCGCTATAATTCATATGAAAACGAGGCTGAACCGACGATGAAGCCATTTCCAATCACGCTCACGCGACACATTATCCAATCGCAGGCGATCCACCCAGGCGCAACTGGTGAATTCTCGTCCCTGATGGCCCAGATCGGTCTCGTCGGCAAGATGATCGCCAACGATCTGCGGCGTGCCGGCCTCATCGATATCCTGGGACCGACTGGAAATACGAACGTCCAGGGCGAAGCGGTCAACAGGCTCGACGAGATTTCCAACGAGGCGTTTCTCAGGGTGTTTCAGTCCAGCGGATTGGTCTGCGCGCTGGCGTCGGAGGAGATGGAAAAGCCCGTGCAGTTGCCGGAGAACTGGCCGCACGGCAAGTACATGCTACTCTTCGATCCGCTCGACGGGTCGCCCAATACGGACGTCAACATGCCGCTGGGGACGATCTTTTCGATTCTCAGGCATGACGGCAAGGGACTGCCGTCCGAGTCGGAGCTGATGCGCAAGGGCACCCACCAGGTGGCGGCCGGCTACGTGATGTACGGGTCGAGTACGATGCTGGTGTTCACCGTAGGCCGCGGGGTGCACGGATTCACGCTGGATCCCGGAATCGGCGAATTCTACCTGTCGCACGAGAATATTCAGATCCCGGCCAGGGGGCAGGTCTACGCGACGAACGAGGGCAATGCACAGAAGTGGCCGGACGGCACCAGGAAGTTTATTGAGTACTTGAAGGCCAAAGACAAACAGACGGGCCGGCCCTATTCGGCCCGCTACTCGGGCTGCCTGGTGGCGGACGTGCACCGGGTGCTGCTGGGGGGCGGGCTCTATTTGTATCCCGCCGAGACGGACAAGCCGGAGGGCAAGCTCCGACTCCTCTACGAAGCCAACCCTCTGGCGATGGTGGTGGAGCAGGCGGGCGGGAAGGCCAGCACCGGGACGATGCGGATTCTGGACGTCGAACCGAAAAGCCTGCATCAGCGCGTGCCGTTGCTGATCGGAAGCAAGGACGACGTCACGCTGGCCGAGGAGTTTATTCAGGGGAAGCGTGCATAAGGAGAGGGTGCAAGTTGGCAAGCGACAAGCTGACAAGTGATCCGGAACTTGTTGCCTGCTCGCTTGTAGCTTGTCAGCTCCGGTGAAGGAGGTTATGTGATGAACGCTCGCATCCGTGAGATCTTGAACTGGTACGGCAGCGACAGCGCGGGGACGAGGACCAACATCGCCCGTATGCTGAGCCATGGGAGACTAGCCGGCACGGGGAAGCTCGTGATCCTCCCGGTGGATCAGGGGTTTGAACATGGCCCGGCGCGCAGTTTTGCCTCCAACCCGCTCGGCTACAGTCCGCTCTACCATTTTGAGCTGGCGATCGAGGCCGGCTGCAACGCCTACGCGGCCCCGCTCGGATCTCTGGAGGCGGGCGCGCATCATTTCGCAGGGCAGATCCCGCTCATCCTGAAGCTCAATAATCACGATGTTCTGCACGATGAAAAAGACCCGCTTCCGGCCGTCACCGGCAGTGTGGAGGAGGCCCTGCGGTTGGGCTGCTCGGCGGTCGGATTCACGATTTATCCGGGATCGTCGCATTGCAGCCATATGTACGAACAGCTTCGCGCGATTGCCGAGGAAGCCAAGCAGGCGGGGTTGGCTGTGGTGGTGTGGTCGTACCCGCGCGGGTCCTCGTTGAGCAAGGAAGGCGAAACGGCGATCGATGTGGTCGCCTATGCGGCGCAGATCGCCGCCCAGCTTGGCGCCCACATCATCAAGGTCAAGCTGCCGACGTCCCATCTTGAGCAGGCGGCCGCCAAGAAGGTGTACGAAGCCGAGCAGATCCCGATCAAAACCCTGTCGGAACGCGTCAAACATGTCGTCCAGAGCTCGTTCGACGGACGCCGGATCGTCATCTTTTCCGGCGGCGCCAAGAGCGACGACAAGAGCGTCTACGAGGAGGCCCGCGCGATCCGCGACGGGGGAGGCTTCGGGTCCATCATCGGCCGCAATTCGTTCCAACGGCCAAAAGCCGAGGCGATCAAATTCCTGCAGACAATCATGGGCATTTACGCGGGCGAGATTCCGTGACGAATAGCTGACAGGCGGCAAGGACCAAGCTGCAAGTTTGAAACGCACGGTCTTCTTGTCCGCTTGTCGCGTGTCAGCTTGTGTGGCGTCGCGATTTATCAGCTTGTTGCTGCGAGCCAGAGATTGACGATGAATGGGTACGAATCACCGCCTCCTGAAGGCGGCCGTGTGTCTTCACGGCTCGCCGGCGTTCTTCTGATCGGGCTCGGCGTCGTGATCGGGGTCGTGATGGCCTCGGAGATGGGCTGGATGCCGTTCGGGCACGCGGTGCCGGAGGCGCCGGTCGTGCCGCGAGGCGTCGACGCAGGCGTGCGGCAAGTGCCGCCTCCGCCGCCGGCCGTCGCGGTTCCTCCCGGCTCTGCCGTCGATAGCCAGGGATTCGTCCAGGTTGCCAAGGCGGTCAAGCCGGCGGTCGTCAACGTCTTCAGCACGCGGACCGGACGCGGCGACGTCCCCCATGCCATGCCCTTCGATGATCCCTTCTTCCGGCGGTTTTTCGGCGACGAGTTTTTCCGCCGCTTCGAGCAGCCGCAGCGGAAGGAGCGCGGTCTCGGGTCAGGCGTCATCGTCGAGTCGAACGGGCTCATCGTCACCAACAACCACGTGGTCAGCAATGCGGATGAAATCAAGGTGTTTCTCTCCGACAAGCGGGAGTTCAAGGCCAAATTGATCGGCACCGACGCCAAGACCGACATTGCCGTCCTGAAGATCGAGGCCGAGGGGCTGCACACCATCCCCTGGGCGGACTCCGACAATCTGGAAGTGGGAGAGTTCGTGCTGGCCGTCGGCAACCCCTTCGGCCTGACGCAGACCGTGACGCTGGGGATCGTCAGCGCGCTGGGGCGGGCGGCGGGGATCGCCGAATACGAGGACTTCATCCAGACCGACGCCGCCATCAATCCAGGCAATTCGGGCGGCGCGCTGGTCAATGTCCGCGGAGAGCTGGCGGGGATCAATACGGCGATCTACAGCCAGAGCGGCGGGAACATGGGCATCGGGTTCGCGGTTCCCAGCAATCTGGCCCATTCGGTCGTGGAACAGCTGGTCAAGCACGGGAAGGTGGTGCGGGGATGGCTGGGCGTCTCGATTCAGGATCTCTCCCCTGAACTGGCTTCCCAGTTCGGCTTGCCGGAGCCGAAAGGCGTTTTGATCAACGAGGTGCTTGAGGACAGCCCGGCCAAGCGGGCCGGCCTGGAGCGCGGCGACGTGATCGTCGAGTATGAGGGCAGGCCGATGGAGAACGCGGCGCACCTCCGCAATGCCGTGGCACAGACGGTGGTCGGGAAGAAGGTCGCCGTCAAATTCATGCGGGACAAGAAAACCCGCACCGCCGACGTGGCTATTGTCGAGCAGCCCAAGCATGTCGCGCAGGCGGGAGGCGGGGAGGAAGGGACGGCCACGCCGTCGTCAGGCCCCCTGTCGGATCTTGACGTGCGGGACGTGACGGGCGAATTGGCCGCCCGATTCGGATTGGGGGCCAACGAGCGCGGCGTCGTGATCGCGAAGGTCCGGCCGGGCAGCCAGGCCGAAGAGTCCGGGCTCAAGGAAGGCGACCTGATCCTGGAAGTCAACCGGCAGCCGGCGACGACGCTCAAAGCCTACGAACGGGCCGTCTCCAGGGTCGGCAAGGGGAGGGCGGTGCTCCTCTTGATCAAGAGGCAAGGGCGACCTTTTTTCATCACCCTGAAACCCTGACCCGCATAATTCATGAGGGTTCGTGACGAAACCGCTAAGACGCCTGGCGAGACGGGCGCGTGGAGCCGCGTTGGCGTGGCTTACAGCCACGACATGGGGGTAGCGAAGGGGGTATGCCTCCTTCGTGGGGATCGTACAAGGGGGCTGGCCCCCTTTGTAGGAGCCCGAGAGGCAGGCAACAGGGCCGAGCGGGCGACGGGAGGGAGGCAGCCTTGAACAGGCTGTTGACCAACCGAGCAGCGAGCCCGCCCGGCTGGCCGTGTGGAACCGGCGGCCTGCGTGTCGCAGCGGCGTATCTGTGGTTGCAGTAGAAGCCGTCATGAATGATGCAGGCTAAGGGGATGGATCATGGATTCGTTCAGAATTTTTGCCTGGTGGTTCATCGTCGGATCG
>DASWIN010000207.1:0-3117 GCA_036397655.1 Nitrospiraceae bacterium
ACCGCTCAACGTCGAAGTGATCGTGTCCGTGGAATTCTACAACCGGATTCAGCCGGGCATGTCGGCGGAAATTCGGCCACTGATGCCCGGCGATCTCGTTCGAAGGGCAACCGTCATCGCGATCGATCCGGTCGTGGACGCGGCCAGCAACACCTTCGGGGTACGGCTGGAACTGCCGAACGAGGATCTGAAAATCCCCGGCGGCCTGCGCTGCGACATTCGCTTTGACGTGTCCTAACCCGAATATTTCACCAGGGCGGACATCGGCTCGGAGGCAAGTCCCTGAATGAACATGATTAACAAATCTCTAATCGGCACAAACGGTAGAGCGCGATTTGTGGTCGCCGCTGTCCTACCCCGGCGCTGGCTCGCCCAGCCACGCCTGAGCTCAGAAATCGCGCAAGCCATAGCGACGACTAAGGCTTGCGCTCCAGCCCGGTGCTCAGCCGCGCCCAGTCTGCGCTTCGCAATCCTGCTCCGCTTCACCCTTCGCCATCTTCCGGGGTCCCTGATGAAATATTCGGGCTAGCAGTCCTAAGTCCGACAGGCTGCTAGCGCATGACATCGATCATTCGCCGAGCAGTTCTCCCACCGCCCTGAAGTCTTCGATCCGGTCACACACGACCTTGATCATCACCAGAATCGGCACACCCAGAAACAGGCCCCAGACGCCCCAGAGCCAGCCCCATGCCAGCACGCCGGCAAACACCGCTACCGGGTTCATCCGGACGACGCGGCTGGTGAGCCACGGGGTGAGCAGGTAACACTCCGCGGAGTTGATCAGCAGCACTGCCCCCCCGATCAACAGCACCATCTCGAACGTGCCAAATTGAGCAAAGCCCACCAGCATGGCCGCCCCGCTGAAGAAAACGCTGCCGAGATAGGGGATGAAGTTGAAGACGAAGGCAACCACGCCCCATACCGCGGCATGTTCGAGGCCGATCCACAGGAACGCCAACCAGGTGGCAAGGCCCACCAGCATGCTGGTGAACACCTGGACCAGGAGATAGCGCTGAATCTGCTCATCGACCTCGACGAGTGCGCGCAGTGTCAATTTCTTCTGGGAAAGTCTTGGGCCGGCCAGCTTCACCATCTTGCGCCGGAAATTGTCGCCCTGTGCAAGCAGGAAAAAAGCGAGAAACAGCACCACGGCGAACTTTGCCGCCGCCGTCACCAGGCCGAGCGTGCCCGGCAAGAGGTAGTCTTTCACGTTGACCTTGGGCTTCTCGATCTGCACCTTGGTCACATCGCTGCCGGGTTCCGGGGCAGGATTGCCCTCATCGGAGGTCCGCTCGATCTCGCTGGCTGCCTTCTGCACCTTTTCCATGGTGCCCGGCTGTCCCTGGACGCCCTTTTCATAGATGGCGCGACGCACCTTCTGCGCCATTTCCGGCACACCATCGATCAGCGCAACCGCGTCGTCGCTGTACGTATAGGCGAGCGTGCCGATTCCGCCAGTTATGCCGAGCACCAGGATCGCCGCGGCCAACGTACGCGGGATGTGCAGCCTGACCATCCGGTTGACCAGCGGAGTCAACGCGTAACTGAACATCAATCCCATCACCAGCGGCACGAAGATGTCACTGGCAAAGCGCAGCGTGGCCAGGCTGATCAAGACGGCAATCACGAGCAGCGAGACGCTGCGCACCTTGACCAGCTTGTGATAGATCCCGTCGGAATCTCCCGGTGTAAGTGCGGACACTGAATCGTCGGGAGCAGTCACGATGATGGCATCGTGTGCGGCGAAAATGGGGGCCTTGCTTTCTTTAGCAGTCATCGGTACAGCGCGGCGGACAATAGCCTTGCGAACAGCTGTTCGAAGGTCCCTGGCGCCGTGTCAAATAATTTGCAAGGTGCCGCATCTGCCTCGCGGTGGGGGAAGCTGTTCATTACGCCACGGGCAGCAAGGGCCGACGTACCATCGCGTACCGCGTCCGCGGCGATGCCTTTTGCGGTCAGTTGAACAGCCACATGATCGGACCGGGCTGTTCGCCTTGCCTGGCGACGCCAACCTGATCAGGAGGCATGCGGCGTATGTGCATGCCCGGATCCGGGATCTGGGTACTCAGGTCGACGCCTGCGATCGCCTCGGCGAATACGCGGTATTGCAGGGACCTGATGTGCTCCTTGCGGGAGCGCTCGGCGATCACGAGGTGGACTATCGATACGGATCCGGAGGACGGCATTTCAATCTCCTGCAGCAGAACAAATGCCGGAATGGCAAAGGAAATCCTGCAAAATTCAGCGGGATATAGCGTGACGGATAGCGGCCCTTCGGTCTGTACGCCACGGCACACGGACGAAGGGAGTGATCTGGCGCAGGCGATCATGTGCCCGGCATCACAGCTATCAGCAGGCATGGGTGTTTGCGGCGCACAGGAACTCGGCACGACCATACCTCGGATCCATTCTCGAATCCGTGCCTGGCGGCACGCCTGAAATCCACTCCCGCTCCGTCCGGCATTTCATGGTGGAGGAGCGGGCGCTGTTTCGATCCCAAGTCGGCTCGACACCGCACAGACCCGGTACTTAGCGTCGGGCTAATTGATCGGCTAGCAGTCTGCCGGACTCAAGGCTACTTTATTACGAAACATGGTGAAACGCATGCTGTACCTGGTGGCCAGTCCGGTATCCCGAGTATCGACGAAAACCTGGCACAAGAGGTGGCGGCCTACATGAACCGAAATCCGTCCTACCGGACCGGGATCGACGGCATGAACGATTGCTCAGCGACATCGTTCGTAACGCGTTGATCAACGCCGGTGTGCCGGTCAATATGTATTGGGACGAACCCGTTCGGCGACCCGCGGCTCCGGAATGCGCACGTACTCGAGATCTGCCCACTTCTCCGAATGCGCCGCCAGCGCATCGTAGGCACGGCGGAAGACGAGCGTGGGAAACAGCGCCTCCCGGTACACGTAACGCCGGAAGGCGCCGGGCTTGCGCACCAGGGAGTGCGCGAGATGGCGATAGTCAATCCCGTCGAGCGCGTCGCCTCGCACCCGCTCGGGGCGCGCCACCAGCTCGCCACGGTACCTTACCTCCAGATGATTGGCGTGCACCCGCACCTTGACCCGGTGACCGATGAGGCGCGAAGGCAGCGAGTAGGGCTTGCCC
>DASWIN010000208.1:0-4214 GCA_036397655.1 Nitrospiraceae bacterium
CGAGGCGGCCAAGGAAGTCAAGATTACCGTGCCGCTGGTCGTGCGATTGCAAGGGACCAACGCCGAAGAAGGCCGCACGCTGCTCAAGGATTCCGGCCTCAAGCTGGAGGTGGCGGATGATCTCTGGGAAGCGGCGCAGAAGATCGTGGCGATGACGGGGAAGAAGCGCAAGAAGACGGAGGCAGCCTAAAACACAGCGTGTGCCAAAAAGGAGGGAGCGCGATGAAACGAATTCTCACAGGCATGGCGGCAGGGCTGATCGGTCTTGTGTTCAGCGCCACGACATTCGGTCAGGGGGTGCCGACGGCTCCTCCGATGCCGCCTGATCCGGGCGCGATGAAGGAACGGGCCGAGCAACGCAAGGAAAAGATGAAGGAACGGGCCGGAGAACGCGCCGAGAGGTTGAAGGAACGATCTGAGAAAATGGGAGAGCGGGCCGAGAAGATGAAAGAAAAGTCCGAGAGGATGAAGGAACGGTCTGAAAAGATGAAAGAAAAGTCTGAGAAGATGAAGGAACGGGCCGCAGAGAAAGCCACAGGCAAGTAAGAGGGATTATCGTGAGCATTTTGGTCAATAAAGCAACGCGAGTGGTCGTACAGGGGATTACCGGCAAGGAAGGCTCGTTCCACGCGACCCAATGCAAGGCCTACGGCACGCAGGTCGTGGCCGGCGTGACGCCGGGCAAGGCCGGGCAGGAGGTCGAAGGCATCCCGGTGTTCAACACGGTGCGCGACGCCGTGAAGAAGACCCAGTGCGACACGTCGCTGATCTTCGTGCCACCGCCGTTCGCAGGCGACGCGATTCTCGAGGCCGCCGATGCGGGCATCAAACTGGTCATCTGCATTACCGAGGGCATTCCGGTCAACGAGATGGTCAGGGTGAAGCGGGCGCTTCGCAACCGGCCGGTCCGTCTGATCGGCCCGAACTGCCCCGGCGTCATCACGGTGGACGAGGCCAAGATCGGCATCATGCCGGGCTTCATCCATAAAAAGGGTGTCGTCGGTGTGGTCTCCCGCAGCGGCACACTGACCTACGAGGCCGTGCACCAGCTGTCGACGCTGGGCCTGGGCGAGACGACCTGCGTCGGGATCGGCGGCGATCCGGTCAACGGCACCAGCTTCGTGGACGTGCTGCCGCTCTTCGAGCAGGACCCGGAGACCAAGGCCATCGTCATGATCGGCGAGATCGGCGGCGATGCCGAGGAAAAGGCCGCGGAGTTCATCAAGCAGAACATCCGCAAGCCGGTCGTCAGCTTCATCGCCGGCATCACGGCGCCTCCCGGTCGTCGCATGGGCCACGCCGGCGCGATCATCAGCGGCGGCAAGGGCACGGCGTCGGAGAAGATGAAGGCGCTCGAGGCGGCCGGCGTGCGGGTCTGCAGGAATCCGGCGGAGATCGGCGTGACGGTCAAGGCCGCGCTGGGCCGCTGAACGGGGTCACACGTGCTTTCCGCGTTTTATCTCCCTGCCATTCTTGCGGTTGCGGGCCTGCTCTGGGGTGTCCCCAGCGTCGCGCTTGCCGTGGATGCGGCTGAACGGTTGATCGAAATCCAGGCCCTCTACCAGCAAGCCGCGATCGAGTCCATGCAGGCGGGGGATGTGGGAGACCCCCACCTCAAGTGGACGGCGAAACGGGAGGCTGCTCCTGAGGATGAGGAACGCGCGGCGCAGGCCGTGCAGACCATCAGGCAGGTCGTCGAGAAGTACAAGGATTACCGGGTGGCGCTGAACAAAGGCTACCGCCCGTTCCTGCCGAATGTGCCGCAGCCCTATTACCACTTCACGAAGAAGCTCAACCGCTTCAAGGCCCCGCTCACGTTCGACCTCGCGCAGCCCACGTCGATCCTGTATCGGAAAGCCGACCGGGATTACGAGCTGATCGGGGTGCTGTATACCATGTCGAAAGAGGCGGGCGAGCAGGAGCTCGACGCGATCGTCCCGTTGAGCGCGGCGCAGTGGCATGCGCATGTGAATGTCTGCATCCCACCCAAGGGCACGACCGACTGGGCCCGGTTCGGCGTGAAGGGCTCGATCAAGACCGAAGCGGAGTGCTCGAAAGCCGGGGGCTGGTTCCTTCCCCAGCTGTTCGGTTGGATGCTGCCGGTATACCCGTTCAAGGAGAAACCGGAAGAAATCTGGGCGCGCTAGCGAAGTCCTGCCCGCAACGGATTCCTACACCGAGATGCCCCAGAGCTGCTTGGCCAGCAGTCCGATACCGTAGGTCACGCTGACGGCGATCGTGATGATCACCAGATTCAGCGCAATCCGCTTCGTGACGTCCATGCCGGACAGGAAGGCGAGGAGGGTGGAGACGAGGATGACGATTCCGCCGGCGGTCATGAGCGAGAGCAGCGCACTGTTGGCGCCGAGCAGGACCGGCAGTACCGGCACCAGCGCACCCAAAAAATAGCTGCAGCCCACCACCACGGCCGATCCGAAGGGCTGCTCTTCCATCTGGGGGGCGGTCTCCTCCCCCAGGAACTGCCGCCTCAGAAATTCCGTCGTTTGGACTTCCTTCTCGGAGTTCAGCGCGGCATAGGCCCCGGCGGCCATGGAAATGGACCCGGCCACAGCGGTCGTCGAGGCGGCGATCAGCACCGTCGCCGCGTCGCCGAAGGCGCCGAAGAAACCGCTCACGGCGCCGAGGATCTCCACCAGCCCGTCGTTCAATCCCAAAAAGATGTTCCGGATCCGCTCCGGGTTGATCTTCCGTTCGGTCAGTTGCGAAACCAGCACGTCTTCGTGCTTGAACTCATCCATCAGGATGCCCTTGAGGGCGTTCCCCAGCGGCTGGTCCTTGTAGATGGTCCAGAGCGAGAGGTATTTCCTCACGCCGTGGACTTCGATTGCTTCGAGGACGAGGTGGATGCCCGTGGTGCCGAAGAGCCGGCAGGCGAGAATCATGAACTGCAGTTTCAGCCGGCGGCCCATGTCGAGCGCCGTGAGGTGGGAATCGAAAAACTTCTGCCAGAAGGCCAGGTGCTGCGTTTCGACGGTGATCAATTCGTCGAGCACCCGCTGCGACTCCGTGTCCCTCGAAATCCGCCGCAGCGCCTGGTACAGCCACAGGTCAAACAGCTCGTCCAGAATCAGCATCCGCCCAAGCGCGGGATCGTGGGGAAGAGCCGTCGCGGCCATCAGGCAGGCCTCATGCTGTGGACGTTATTCCGGGGAAAAGAGCGATCCCATGATGTGGTATCCGCCGTCCACGTAAATGACTTCGCCGGTGATGCCGCGGCTCAGGGAGCTGAGCAGGAAGAGGGCGGTGTCGCCGCATTCCGATTGCTCGGTCGCGTGGCGGAGGGGCGCGAACTCGCGGTGATGGTCCACCATCTTGCTGATGCCGGCCACGCCCCGCGCGGCCAGCGTGCGGATCGGGCCGGCCGAGATGGCATTCACGCGGATGTTCCTGGGGCCGAGATCGTGCGCCAGGTAGCGCACGCTGGATTCCAGCGCCGCCTTGGCCACGCCCATGACGTTGTAGTGCGGGACCACGCGCTCGCTGCCGAGATAGGTGAGGGTGACCACGGAGCCGCCATCGGTCATCAGCGGGGCGGCTGCCCGCGTGACGGCGATCAGGGAGTAGGCGCTGACGTCGAGCGCAGTGGCAAATCCCTTCCGCGTCGTGTCGACGAACTGGCCGGTGAGCTCCTCGCGCGGGGCGAAAGCGACCGAATGGACGAGAAAATCGAGCTTGCCGAATTCCTTCCCGACCTGCTGGAGAAGGGCCTCGATCTGGGCGTCGTCCCCCACGTCGCAGGGGCAGATTTTCGATCCCGGCACCGTGTTGGCGAGTTCCTCGACGTTCTCCTTCAGCCGCTCGTTCTGGTAATTGAAAAAGAGCTGCGCCCCTTCGCGGGCGGTCGCCTCCGCGATCGCCCAGGCGATGCTGTGCTTGTTGGCGACCCCGATGATCAGTCCCTTCCTGCCGTCCATCAGCTTCATGAACCCTGCTCCTTATCCGGCGGGCTGCGTTCCCCGACCGGGCGCCAAGATACCATGATTCGCGGGACAAAGTGGAGCCCCGCGGTTCTACGCGGCCGGGGCTGCCTGCAGCGGACGTTGCGGGCCGGCGCGCGGAAACGTAGAATGCTCCCCTGTGTGCAACGACAGGGCGAGGCAGGGCATGCGTTTAGGGGCTGTACTGACGTTGAGCGCGGTGCTGCTGGCGGGCTGCGCGGAGTCGAAGCGCGACCTCTACTACGAAACCCACGA
>DASWIN010000209.1:0-1870 GCA_036397655.1 Nitrospiraceae bacterium
TCTCGCAGGAGGTTCACTCTAACGGCCCCGGAAATACGCCGTTCCCCAAACGTGTTAATGCCCACAACGTTGCCTGAGAGATTGACCAGCGGCCCTCCTGAATTCCCGGGCTCGATCAGAAAATCTCCCAACAGGACTCCCGGTTCCACCTTGGCGATGATCCCTTGTGTCATCAAGAAGGTCTGGCTGAGCGGCGACCCAAACGCCACCACCGGCATCCCCGCACGAACCTGTGCGTCGGCGCCTGCGTCGAGCAGCGGCAGCGGGCGAACGCCAGTCACGACCTGTCTGTTCACTTTGAGAATCGCGATGTCATTCTTGGCGTCGAGGACGACGATGTCAGCCGACACCTTGCGGCCATCGGTGAACTCTACGGCGACGTAACGGGCATTTCGCACGACGTGATGATTAAACAGAGTCGCGCGGACATGGGATCATCACACGAAACGGGCGACCTGAGCGGCGATCAGCGAGGGGCGCGCGCGGAAGATCTCGAACGTGGCGGTGAGGGCCGCATCGCGTTCGTCCGTCGTTCGAAAGAACGTGTTGTGGGTCGTCCGCTTCTTCGTCTGCTTCCAGACCCCCTCGATCGGATTGAACTCCGGGGAGTACGGCGGCAGGCGGAACAGTTCCAGCCGGCGGCGGTTGGCCGCGAGCCAGACTTTGCCGTCGGCGTCGAGGTTGTGGCACGGGCTGTTGTCGATCACCAGGAAGATCTTCCGCCGCGTGCGGCGCACCAGGAGTTTCAGGAACTCAAGGAAGGTCTGGGCATTGAAGACGGGGGCGAACTGGTATTGAAAGCGCGGCCGGACTTCCAACGACAGTGCGCCAAAGAGGTGCGCCGTCTTGCGCATGCCGAACGTATCGACGCGCGGCTGGACGCCGACGCGGGCCCACGTCTGGTGCAGCGTCCCATCGAGCCAGAAGCTGGCCTCGTCCTCGTACATGACTACGCCGCGACAGGCGGCCGCTTTTTTTTAATGCGGGGCAGCTTCTCGCGCAGCCACATGGCCTGGGCCTCTTTATCCGCGCGCGCCAGGCGCCGCCGGGGCCGCTGCACGGAGAAGCCGAGTTCATGCAGCAGCCGCGGTACGTGGTGGTTGTGGTATCGGACCCCAAACCGCTGCGCAATGAGGTCTCCGATCATCGGCCCGGTCCAGACGCCACTCGTATACCCGGCCGCGACGGAGCCCTCCTCGATCAGCGTCGTCAGCCCGGCGCGCTGGGCCTCCGTGAGCCGGGGCGCCGGCCCGGGTGGGGTCTCGGTCAGCAGGCCGGTGACGCCAAGCGTCTCATACCAGCGCAGCCATCGGTTGACCGAGCCGCGCGTGACTTCGAGCTCCACCGCGAGATCGACGGCCCGCCGGCCTTCGATGTATCCCAGGACGGCACGGGCCCGCCGCCAGACGTCGAGGTCATTCCCCTTGCGTGCCGCCCGGAGCAGTCGCCGCAACTTCTTCCGACCGGAGGCTGAACGCCCGCGTGGACCAATCGCTTCGCCATTTTTGGACCGTGCCATGACCACCTCCCAGGGTGATCGAGACACAGTGATCCTGTTGAGATCGCAAGTCAAACGGAAAATTGATCGCGCTCCGCGTGATCCTGTTTAGCCCACTCCATCAATTCGGACATCTCGGCAGAATTGAGAGGCACTCCACTTGAAAAACCCCTGAGAGTGCTCGGGGAGGTACTGGATGAACTCGAAGAGGGCCATGCGAGTACGCAAATCAAGTTCCTGCTGGCCGGACAGATCCTAGGGAGGCCCTTCAGTCGCGGTGAGAACCCGTTCCAAGATTTCAGCATCGTAATGACGCTGCGCAACCATTTCATGCATCTTAAACATCGCGACTCATTCGTTGATCTAGGCGGC
>DASWIN010000210.1:0-13974 GCA_036397655.1 Nitrospiraceae bacterium
TTCAATCCTGGGCGTCCGAGCACGGCAAGCGAGAATACGCGCCGGGGTTGCGGTTTGTCCGTGGGGATCGGCACGGGATTGCTCGAACGTTGGGGCGCCGGGGCGCCGGTGCGATAGGACGTCAGTCGAAGGGAGACAGCAGTCAGTCGTGCGGGATGTTTGGGGCGGCGCTGTGGCGCGCGGCGTATCACAGCAGGTTCAGGATCTTGCTGAGCTGTTGCTCGTATTTCTCCTCGGACTTGCCGACGTAGCGCCGCCACTCGGCCGGATTCCAGATTTCCAGGTGGTTGTAGAGGCCCACCAGGACGATTTCCTGGTCGTCCTCCACCGGGATCTGCTTGCGGAGCTTGCCTGGAATTAAAATCCGCCCGGCCTTGTCCACGTCGGAGGTGCCGGCCTCCGACACGACGAAGTGCATGAACAGCCGGCTCTGGTCTTCGTCGAGTTTGGCGCGCATCCGTTCCAGGACCTTTTCCCATTCGACCGGGGAATAGGCCCAGAGCGCCTGCTCGGGCCCTTTGAGAAATACGACGCCGTTGCCTTCGCCTTCCAGCCGTTCGCGCATGGGGCCGGGGACGAGGAAGCGCCCTTTTTCATCCAGCTTGCAGATGTATTCACCGGCAAACATGGCCGCGTCTCCTTACGAATCCTGCTTGAGTTGCGTTGTGGACCGGCTGCGCAGCCATTGATCCAGATCGGAGCGCACGAACCGCCATTCCTTGCCCAGCTTGAAGGCGGGCATGTGGCGGTCCTGGATATAGCGGTAGAGCGTTCTCGGTGTGACCTTGAGGTAGCGGCAGGTTTCGGCTGCCGTCAGGAGTTCGCTCTGCGAGGCCGTTCCCATCGGTGTCTCTGCCTCTCCCATCCAACAGGATCATTGAGCCGACGATAGGATCAGACTGGAAAAATGTCAAGGAAATCTGCATGACAATGCATGACAGTCCATGTCAGTTGAAGCCATGCTGCGGACGGTGGCTACAGTGTGCGTGCCAGCGTGACGACGAACACCTCCGCGGCCCCGGCTTTGCGCAGGGCTTTCGCGCATTCGTTGGCGGTGGTGCCCGTCGTCATGACGTCGTCGATCAGCAGCACGCGTTTGCCGGCGACCTCCGCAGGCCGCCGGAGGGAAAAACAGCGGCGGAGATTGGCCAGCCGTTCCGACCGGCTCAACTCGGTTTGCGCCGGGGTGGCGCGCAAACGCACGAGGTTGTCGTAGACGAGCGGCAGGCGGAGGTCGCGGTTCAACTCGTCGGCCAGCAGGAGGGATTGGTTGTATTCGCGGTCGCGCAGGCGGGAGGGGTGGAGCGGAACCGGCATGAGGATATCGATCTCGGGCGGATGGTGCCAGGCTTTCCGCAGCAACGTTCCGAGCGCCCCGCCCAGGACGATCTTGCCGCGATACTTGAAGAGATGAATAGCCTGTTGCAGCGGCGGTTCATAGGCGTAGTACGCCCAGGCCTGGGTGAAGGTCGGCGGATCCAGCCGGCAGGAGAGGCAGCGATGTTCGGGGCTGTAGGTCAGCGCCACGTCCGAGGCGAACGGCAGGCCGCAGCTCGGACAGGCGGGCCCGCCGAGTGGTCTAATGGTCGCCCAGCAGGTTCGGCAGAAAAACGGAACGGGGTCGTCGGTCAACGCCACGCCGCACGCGTCGCACTCGACGGGCAGTACCGCGTGCAGGGCACGCCGCCAGGCGTCGACGCAGGCGCGCCGGACCAGCCTAGCCCAGGTGGCTCGGAGTCCCGAAGGCTCCGGACTCTGTGTGACGCTGCCCATCGGTTCGGCCCGGTTGTACGGTGTCATTGGCAAACAGTCAAGCCGGCAGGTTGTGGGCTTCTCGGCGGATATGGTATAGGAAGAACGCATCATCGCAACCACTGCAGGCGGCACCGTGGTCCGGCTCAATCATGTTTCCAAGGAATATCGCAGGGACGAGGCCGCCGTGGCGGCGCTCCGGGACGTCAGCGTTGACGTAAGGGATGGCGAGTTCTGCGCATTGATGGGTCCGAGCGGGTGCGGGAAAAGCACCCTGCTGAACATCGTCGCCGGGCTCGATCATCCGACCTCAGGCGACCTATATCTGGAAGGACGCGCCACGACTCATCTATCCGACAGGGAATGGACGGGGCTGCGGCGATCCCTGATCGGCATGGTCTTCCAATCCTTTCACCTCCTGCCCACGCTGACGGCTGAGGATAATGTGGCGCTGCCGTTGCTGCTGCAGGGAGAGAACGGCCCGTCGGCTCGCCGGCGCGCGGTCGAAAGCCTGGCACGCGTCGGCATGGAACCGCGCGCGCGGCACCGGCCGGGCGAACTGTCCGGCGGCGAACAGCAGCGGGTGGCGATTGCGCGGGCGCTGGTCCATCGGCCGCGCCTGCTCCTGGCCGATGAGCCGACCGGCAATCTGGATTCGCGCAGCGGGGCAGAGGTCGTCGCGCTGCTGCAGTCGCTCTCGAAGGAATTGAAACAGACCGTCCTGCTGGTCACGCACAGCCAGGAGGCGGCGCGGGCCGCCGATCGGATTCACACGATGCGTGACGGACAACTGGAAAGCTGATAGCGAACAACTAATAGCCTAAGACGTAGAAAGTCCTGCTGTTAGCTACTCGCTACCAGCTATTTGTCGGGTTAACTTATGGATCTGTCGGTGACCATCGCCGGTGTGCGCTTTCCCTCCTGCATGATGAATGCGGCCGGCGCCTTGTGCGTGACGCGAGAAGAACTGGAAGCCCTGGGCCGCTCCCGCACGGGCGCCGTCGTCACCAAATCCATGACGCTCGAGTCCAGACAGGGCAATCCGGAACCGCGGTATTATGGATTCCCCGGCGGATCGATCAATTCAATGGGGTTGCCGAATCTGGGCTATCGCGCCTATGCCGCGCTTATTCCTCAACTGAAGCAATTCGGCAAGCCGGTCATTGCCAGCGTGGCGGGCCTGTGCGAGGACGATTTCATCACCATCGCGGAGACCATCAACGCCAGCGCTCCGGATCTCATCGAAGTCAACCTGTCCTGCCCCAACCTTCCCGGGAAACCGCAGATCGGATATGACCTGGAGGCGTCGGAGCGCCTGATGAAGCGGGTGCGGAAGGTCATTTCGGTCCCGATGGGTGTGAAACTCCCGCCCTATTTCGATCCGGCGCACCACGAAGAGATGGCAAGGGTCATCGAGCGGTGCGGGGTGGATTTCCTGTCGCTGATCAATTCGGTCGGGAACGGGCTGGTAGTGGACCCGGAGCGCGAAGCGGTGGTCATCAAGCCCAAGGGCGGATTCGGCGGGTTGGGCGGGCCGCTCATCAAGCCGGTGGCGCTGGCGAACGTTCGCGCATTCTGGAAACTGTTCAAGGGACGGCTGCCGATCATCGGCACGGGCGGGGTCGTTTCCGGAATGGATATTTTCGAGCATCTCCTCTGCGGGGCCACGGCAGTCCAAGTCGGTACGGTGCTGGTCGAGCAAGGATTCGGGGTGTTTGACCGGCTGCAGACAGAACTGTCAGCCGTGCTGGAGAAGAAAGGGTATCCCTCTCCCGCCGCGTGCATCGGCAAGCTCAAGGAGCTCTAACGGCAGGATGTCAAAAAGTCATCAAGTTTTCTTTCCAGTCATCAAGTCCCTAAAGTCGTAAAGTCTTCAGGTCATTTGGACTTTATGACTTGACGGACTTTCTGACTTGATAGACACGAACCCAATTGGACTTTACGACTTTCGACTGATTGCGGAGTCGCGGTTACGAGAGGAAGTTTTTCGGCAGCAGGCGCAGCACCAGCGCCTGGCGGAGCAGTTGGGCGACGTTCCGCACCCTGAGTCGCCGCATCAGATTGAACCGATGGACCTCGACGGTCCGTACGCTGATCCCGAAATGCTTTGCGATGTCCCGGTTCGTCAGTCCTTCCGCGACGAGACGGAGGATCTGCTTCTGCCGGGGGGTCAGGGCGGGCGCTTCCTGCTTCTTCGTGACGCGGGCTCCGCGGCTCCTCTTTTGTTTTGTTCGAGCCATGGTATAAATCCTCTGTGGTGAGTACGTGGTCACTCTAACACGTGCTTTCTTGTTGGTAAATACGAGCCACTACGAAAGGCTCCACTCCAATCCAAGATGTTGAAAGCATTCAAAATAATTGCTCGCTCCCACATGGTGGAACGACCCGTCCGCACGGCGATGACCATTCTCGGCATTGCGCTGGGCGTGGCGGTCTCGGTTGCCATCCGCACGGCGAATGTGGAAGTGCTGCGCTCCTTCGAGGAGGCCGTCTTGACGGTGGCCGGCCAGACAACCTTGCAGGTCTCAGGCGGCGAGTTGGGATTGGATGAACGCGTGATCGCCTCGCTGCGAAGCCAGCCAGGCGTGGTGTCCGCCTTGCCGGTGGTGCAGCAACACACGCAGGTGGCGGAGGGACCGCATCGCGGCAAGCCGCTGGTGGTGATGGGGTTGGACCTGCTCGAGGCCGCCGACCATCGGAACTTCCGCTTGAAAACGGAAGCCGGGGAGGAGCCGACGCTCGATCCCCTGCTGGAACCGAACGCGGTTTTTGTCGGTGCCAGCCTGGCCGCCGAATGGTCGCTCTCCGCCGGAAGCCCGTTGGATCTGCTGGTCGGGACCTCGACCCACCGGGTGGTGGTGCGCGGAGTGGTCGAATCGAGCACGGGAGTTCGAACAGCCTGGGAGCAGCTGGCGGTCATGGACATTGCCGCGGCCCAATCGCTGTTCGGATCGGTCGGCTCATTGGACCGAATCGACCTCATTACGGATCCGGCTCGCCCGGTGGATGAGATCATCGATGCGATCACACCGCTGCTCCCTCCGCCCCTGACGATCCATCGTCCGGCCCATCGTAACGAGCAGGTGGAGCGCATGGTCAGGGCCTTTCAGTTGAACCTGGCGACGTTGAGCGGGGTAGGCCTGCTGGTCGGGCTGCTGTTGGTGTACAACACGATCGCCTATTCGGTGGTCCGGCATCGCCGCGAGATCGGCATCCTGCGCGCGCTGGGACTCTCGCGTCCCGGCGTCGCGACGCTGTTTATCGGCGAGGCGGCGGCCATGGGGCTGATCGGCGGCGTAGCGGGGAGCCTGTTCGGCTTCCTGCTGGCGGGACGATTGGTCTCGATGCTGGGCCGGACCGTGTCCGATCTCTACGCGCCTGTCAGCGTGGTATCCGACGGGCTGTCGTCGCTCACGCCCGCGCTGCTGCTTGAGGGGGGCCTCTTTGGGCTCGTGGTGGCGATGCTGGGCGCGGTGGCTCCGAGCCTGGATGCGGGCCGAACGGCGCCGGCACGGGCCCTTGCCCCCGGCGAATATGAGGATACGCAGGCGTTTCGCGTCGGTCCCCTGGCATGGTTCGGCGGCGGGTGTCTCGTGCTGGCCGGCCTGCTGGCCTTGGCGGGGCCGGTCGGGGGACTTCCGGTATTCGGGTATGCCTCCGCGTTCTTCTTGCTGCTGAGTTTGTCCTGCCTCACTCCCTTGCTCGTCTATGGCGTAGGAATGATGATGACCGGGAGGACGGCGTCGGCGGGAGGGCGCGTCGGCGCGCTGGGCCTGATCGCGGGCGAGCAGATCGCCCGGGCGCCGGGCCGAAACGCCATCACCGTTTCGGCCCTCATGATCGGCATCGCGATCATGATCGGGGTGGGCATCATGATTCAGAGTTTCCGGCAGACGGTGGATGAGTGGATCAACCAGACGGTCATGGCCGACCTCGTCGTCGCCACGCCCGGCTGGCTGACAGGAGAGGGGAGCGGCGCGCAGGCCAAGCGGATGCCGCTGGCCTGGATGGAACGGGCCGCGGCAGTGCCCGGCGTGGCGGCGGTGGATACCTATCGCGACCTGACGATCGAGCTGGGCGGACGGCCCGTCTCGATGGTTTCCCGGGACCTCCGCGTGCATGCCGAACGAAGCCGGTATCTGTTCATGGATGGAGACTCCGCCGAGGTGTTGTCGCGAACCGTGAAGACGCGCGGCGTCGTGATCTCGGAAGTCCTGGCCGGCCGTCTGGGCCTCCAGGAGGGAAGCCTGCTGGCGCTGACGACGCCGTCCGGGGAACGGTCGTTCCCGGTGATCGGCGTGTTCTACGACTACGCGACCGACGGCGGGAAACTCGTGATGGACCGGTCGCTCTACCGAACGCTCTGGGAGGACGACACGACGACCGTCATTGCCGTGTACCTGGCGCCGGACGCCGACGCCGGTATTGTGCGGCAGCATGTGGCCGACACGATGGGGCAGGTGGGCAGGCTGGTGGTCATTACCAATGCAGAGATCAAGCGGGAGATATTGGAGATTTTTGACCGGACCTTCACCGTCACCTATGCGCTGGAGTTCATTGCCGTCGTGATCGCCCTGCTCGGCATCGTGAACACGTTGTTGACGTCCGTGTTGGAGCGGCAGCGGGAGATGGCCACGCTGCGGGCCATCGGGGCAAGCGCAGGGCAGATTCGTCGACTCGTGCTCTGGGAGGGGCTGTACCTCGGCCTGCTGGGGGCTTGTCTTGGTGTCATGGGCGGCGTGCTGTTATCGTTCCTGTTGATCCACGTGATCAACAAGCAATCGTTCGGGTGGACGATTCACTTCCAGTTTCCGGTCTGGCTGGTGGTCGAGGGTGTGGGGCTGGCGCTTGGGGCTGCGCTGCTCGCGAGCTATGTGCCGGCGCTCTGGGCGGCTAGACAACCGATCGTGGATGGGCTGCGTTACGAATAATGGTCAGTGGTCATTAGTCAATGGTCAACGGAAAGGATGCCGCTTCTTTCTCACCATTGACCAGTGACCATTGACGGTTGACGTCTTTCTGGTAGTCCACCTCGATTTCGAAGCCCAGATCGGTGATCATCTTCCAGGCGTCGGGCGCCAACTGGCCTGGCGTCGTCAGGTAGCCGTTCACGAACAGCGAGTCCGCCGCGTAGAGCGCCAGCGGTTGCAGGGAGCGCAGGTTGAATTCCCTGCCGCCCGCCACGCGAATCTCCGTGCGTGGATGGAGAAACCGAAACAGGCTGAAAATTTTCAGGCATCGCTGCGGCGTCAGGTGCCGACAGTCTTGCAGGGGCGTCCCTTCGACCGGGTGCAGCATGTTCAGCGGGATCGAGTCCGGCCGCACATCCCGCAGGGCCAGCGCCAGCTCGATGACGTCGTCGTCCTGCTCGCCCATGCCGATGATTCCGCCCGAGCAGATCTCCAATCCCGCCGCCCTGGCGTGCCGGATCGTCGCCAGGCGGTCCTGGAAGGTGTGCGTCGTGCAAATCTCCGCATGGTAGGCTTCGCTCGTGTTCAGATTGTGGTTGATCCGGTCCACGCCGGCGGCCTTGAGCGACCGCGCCTGCTGCTCGTTCAACAGGCCGAGCGAGCAGCACACCTGGATCGGAATCTCCTTCTTGACCGCGCGCACGGCGTCCGAAATCTCCTCGACCTCACGATCGAGCGGGCTGCGCCCGCTGATCACGACGCAATAACGCTGGGCCTTGGAGGCGGCGGCCCGCCGCGCGCCGTCCAGCATCTGCTCTTTCGAGACCAGGCCGTATCGTTCGATCTCGGCTGTGGAGACGGATGATTGTGAACAATAGCCGCAATCCTCCTGGCAGGCGCCGCTCTTGGCGTTCAGCAGCATTTGCAGGCGGACGGATTTCCCGAAGTATCGTTCGCGGACTTTAAAGGCGGCTGCCAGCAACTCGATCACGCGATCGTCCGGTGTTGCCAGGACGTCCTGGCACTCGTCCCGCGTGAGGACTTCATCCCGGAGCGCTTTCTCGGCGTAACCATCGTAGGACGTCATCGAATCCCTTTCGTTAGACCGTTTCGTATGGCGATCCGAAGCCGTGGTACGCGACGGCGCGGGCCTCCGGTGTGCCCGCGTCCGCGTGCGCAGCCGTACTGGTGGCATCCACCCAGGGCAGCGCCACGAACGTGTTCCAGGTCCCGCACCGGCCGCAGCGGCCGGACCATTCCGCGGACTCGTGCTGGCAGTGGGTGCAGTGGTACGGAACCACGACCCGCTTCTTGAACCCCAACGCCTTCTTCAACTCCTCGACCGCCAGATCCATGTGCTGCTTGCGCAGGTACAGGTTGGCCATGATCTTGTGGTAATCGGCCATCTGATCCGGGGGGCCTTCCAGGCTGGAGAGGAGATCGTAGGCTTCGTCCACCATCTCCAGACGATAATAGAGCTTGCCCAGGTAGAACTTGAGCACGGGGTTGCGCGGATCGCGCTGCGACGCCTGCTGGTAAATGCGGATGATCTCGCCGGGCTCGCCCATGTCCAGGTAGAGCTCTTCCAGCCGGTGCAGCAGGATCACGTTGGCGGTCTTGCCGTAGACCTTCTCCAGGATCTCCGCAGCGCTCTTGGTCTTGCCCTCATGGATGAGAATCTCGCCCAGGCCGATGTAGGCCGGCAGGAACTGCTTGTTGCGCTTGATCGTGGCGCGGAAATAATGGCGGGCCTTGTCCGGCTGCCCCCGTTCCAGCAGATGGCGGCCCACCTCGTAGGTCAGCCCGACGAGCACGCCGCCTTCCCTCTGCTGGTCGGCTTCCGAAAGGTGGGCCTTCATCAGGCGGTGCTGGATGTCCAGCGCCTCGTTCCAGCCTTCCAACCGGATATGCAGGTCCCGCTTACCGATGAGCGCGGTAAGGTTGGCCGAATCCAGCTTGAGGATATCCCGGAGCACTTGCAGCGCCTCCTCGAAGCGCTTGGCCCCCTCCAGGTCCTTGGCCAGCGCCAGCAACACCTCGATGTTGCCGTCTTCAATGCTGCGCGCTTTGCGATGCAGCCGGATGGCTTCCGTATAATTTTTCTCGGTCCGGTAGATGTTCCCCAGCCAGAGCAGCGAATCGACATGGTTGGGATCCTGTGCCAGCGCTTTCTGGAACAGGCCGATCGCCTCGTTTGTTCGTTTCGAGAGGAACGCGTGCGTGCCCTCGCGGTGCAGCGTGGTCACTTTCTCCTCGCGACGGCGGAGGCGTCCACTCCGCCAGTTCACGATGGCATGCGCGGTTTCCCGGATGCCGACGATCATCGTGACGAGCGCGGCGCCGGCGGCCATGGACAGCAGGACCAGCGAGGCGAGGCTGAGGTCATGGGTCGTGGATGAACTGAAGCGCAGCGTGATGGAGTTGGGATTCAACTCGCGGAAGTGCTCGTAGAGCACGCTGGCGACGATCACGAGGAAGACTGTCAGCAACAATCGCAGCATACGCGCTCGCTATCCCCGTATCCGCGTCCTGGTTCGCGTGGGAGTTGTGGTTGCGACGGCCGGCGGCGGAGGGTTGTCCGGCAACCGGATCTGTTTGGCATCCCCCCAGAGCCGTTCCAGGGCGTAGTGGGTCCGCAGATCGGTCCGGAAGATATGAACGACGACATCCCCGTAATCCATCAGGACCCACTGCGACGTTGAGGTGCCTTCGATACTGAGGGGGTGGATGCGTTGCTGGGCCAGGCTGTCGTCGATCTGATCCGCGATGGCGCGAACCTGCCGGTCCGAGCCTCCCGAGCAGAGCACCAAGTAATCGGCAACTGAGGTAAGCTTCCCGACGTCGAGAATCATAACGTCCTCGGCTTTCTTGACGAGGGACGCTGCGGCGATGGCAAGCGCTTTAGCCTTGGACTCCGGGAAGATCTGGTTCCTCCTGATAAAGCCTGACGTGCATTATATAGGATTCAACAGGGGCAGGCAACAACGCGCCGACGCCCATCCGGCTGCGGATCCGTCGTCGAATATCCGACGCGGAGATATCGCAGGGGGGAAGGCGGAGCAAGGTGAGGCGGGTGCCTCCCGAGCCTGGGATCGCCACCTCGAGCCGGTCCTGTGTCCTGCTGTCCAGGGATTCCAGTGTCTGGCGCGGGATGACCGGCAAGGGGGGGCGATCGGCCAGCGACAGGAAGGCCTTGCCGGTTCTCGAGACGACGGCAAAATGGCAGAGCTGCAGCAGGTCCGGGGCCAGTCTCCAACTGGGAAATTCCAGGAAGGCATCGAGCCCGATGATGAAGACCAGGTCCGTGGCTGGGCCGTACTGGCTGCGGAGCTCCCGGACGGTGTCGATTGAATAGGATTTTTCCGGCCGTCGTACTTCGATGTCGGATACGGCCAACGCGGGATCGGCGGCGACGGCCAGCCGGACCATCTCCAGGCGATGCCGGGCGGGAGCCAGGTTATCTTGTGGTTTGTGCGGCGGATCGCCGGACGGAATGAACAGAATCTGGTCCAGAGACAGGCGTTCCCTGGCTTGTGCCGCGATCGTCAGGTGGCAGTGATGGATGGGGTTGAACGTGCCACCGAATAAGCCAATGCGCATGGGTGAAGGTTGAGGCTGAGGTTAAGGTTAAGTTTGACAGCAGATCGGAGGAACCTCTTTTAATTCATTCCGGACTCAACCTCAACCTTAACCTTCAGAGGATCACCAGATTGTCCCTATGGATCGCTTCTTCATACTCCTGCACACCGACGGCTTTCTGAATGTCGGCGGTCTTGAGCCCCTTGATCCGCGTGAGCACGTCCGACGAAAAATTGACCAGCCCTTTGGCAATTTCCTTGCCCTGACGGTCGAGACAGGCCACGGCGTCGCCGGGGCTGAAGTCGCCGGTCACGGCGGCGATCCCTGAGGGCAGCAGGCTCTTGCCGCGTCGCACAAGGGCTTCGACGGCGCCATCGTCAAGCGTGAGCTGGCCCTTGGTGCGGAGCGTGAAGGCGATCCAATGCTTCCGGCTTGGCAGGCGCTTGCCCTTCGGCAGGATGAACGTGCCGGCTTCGGTCCCGTCGAACAGGGAGGGGAGGAGGCCGGTCTGCTCCCCGCTCATGATCAGGGTTGCGCCGCCGTACTCGGACACCTTCTTGGCCGCCTGGATCTTCGTCGCCATGCCGCCGGTGCCTTCAAAGCTCCGGGTGGAGCCGGCGCGCCGTTCGATGTCTGCAGTCACCTCGGTGACCAGGGGGATGAGCGTGGCGGATGTGTTCCTGCGGGGATCCTCCGTATAGAGCCCCGCCACGTCGGAAAGAATCACCAGCAGGTCGGCGTCCGCCAGGTGGGCCACTTCCGCGGCCAGGTTGTCGTTGTCGCCGAACCGGATTTCGTCCACGGCCACCGTGTCGTTCTCATTGATGATTGGAATCACTCCGAACTCGATCAGGGCCGCGAGCGTGTGCCGGGCATTCATGAACCGTTTCCGGTCCGCCAGATCATGATGCGTCAGCAGGACCTGCGCGACCTTTTGCCCCAGCGACTCGAAGGCTTTTTCGTAGGCCCACATGAGCCGGCTTTGCCCGACGGCGGCGGCCGCCTGTTTCTCCGGCAGGTTCTTGGGATAGGCCTTGAGGCCGAGCTTTTGAATGCCGGAGACGATGGCGCCGGACGAGACGATGAGCACGTCGCGGCCGCTTGTCTTGACCGCGGCAATATCGGTGGCGAGCTGTTCGATCCGTTCCGGGCGCAGGCCGGCGTCTCTGGAAGCCACGAGGCTGCTTCCGATCTTGACGACCACCCGCCGCGCGTCTTTCAGGATACGGTTTCGCATGCGGCCCTCAACGTCGCCACGCGCCCGCCCACGAATTCAATCAGCGTCTCCAGCCCTTCGCGCGTGGCGGACGAAATGGCAAAGAATTTGATGCGCTTCTTCTTGCAGAACGCTTTCAACTCCTCCAGCCGCTTGCCGTTGCCTTTGAGGTCGAGCTTGGTGGCCACGACGGCGAACGGCCGTGCCTTCAAGGCGGAATCATAGGCCGACAGTTCATGCCGCAAGGTTTCGAAATTCGCCACCGGATCGTCGGCCCATTCCGCGATGTCCACCAGGTGGAGCAGAAACGAGGTCCGCTCGATGTGCCGGAGGAATTGCGTACCCAGGCCCTTGCCCTCGTGCGCGCCTTCGATCAGGCCTGGAATGTCCGCCACGACAAAACTGGACTCCTCCCCACACGACACCACGCCGAGGTTGGGCACTAGTGTGGTGAACGGATAGTCGGCGATCTTCGGTCTGGCAGCCGAAATGGCGGCGATCAGCGTGGATTTTCCCGCGTTCGGAAACCCGACCAGGCCCACGTCAGCCAGCAGCTTGAGTTCCAGATGGAGCCAGCGTTCCTCGCCAGGCCCGCCCGGATCGGCGCGGGTCGGGACCTGCACGGTCGGTGTCGCAAAGTGTGAGTTGCCGCGGCCGCCGCGGCCGCCGCGCGCGACAATGTGCGACTGCCCTTCGGTTGTCAGATCCGCCAGAATTTCTCCGGTGTGCTCATCCTTGACGATCGTCCCCAACGGCACGCGAATGACAACGTCCTCCGCGGTTTTTCCATGGGACCGGGAGCCCCCGCCGGGTCCGCCGTCCTTGGCCTCGTACTGCTGCTGATAGCGGAGATCCAGGAGTGTCGTCAGCCTGCGCGAGGCCACCATCACCACGTGGCCGCCGTTCCCGCCGTCGCCGCCGTCTGGTCCTCCTCGGGGGACGTACTTCTCCCGCCGGAAACTGCAAATGCCATTTCCGCCGCGGCCGGCTTTGACATGAATTTTTACATCATCAACAAACATCGTGATTCCAATAGTGTTAACTAGCCGCTCTCACGCGGCTGGATGAGGAGAATACAGGAATTAGTCGGAAACTGGAAGAAACCGCGCGGGGACTGGATTAGTTAAGTAGCGGACGGGTAGACGCTGACCCGACGCCGGGCGCGCTCGCCTTCGAACTTGACGACGCCGGTGATGCGGGCAAAGAGCGTGTGGTCTTTGCCGATGCCGACGTTGAAACCGGGGAAAAACTTCGTGCCGCGCTGACGGACGATGATCGAGCCGGCCGGCACCGTTTCGCCGCCATAGGCCTTGACGCCGAGATACTGGGGATTGCTATCCCTGCCGTTTCTAGATGACCCGCCGCCTTTATTTGTTGCCATGACTCAGTCCGTCCTCTAGGCCGTAATGTCGGTAATCTTGAGCTGTGTAAAGCCCTGCCGGTGGCCCTTTGTCCGCCGGTAGTTTTTCCGCCGGTGCTTCTTGAAGATCGTGATTGAACGGGTGCGGCCCTGCTCGACGATTTCCGCCGTCACCTTGGCCTTGTCCACCCAGGGCTTGCCGATCTGGAGGCCCTTGTCGCCCTGGACGAGGCAGACCTGCTTCAACTCGACGGTCCCGCCGACGTCCCCGGGGAGGGACTCGACCCGGACGACTTCGCCGGGCTGAACCCGGTATTGTTTTCCACCCGTTTGAACGATGGCGTACATTGAGTTCTCGTTAGCAGGATGTGAGCCTGCAACTGTTCTAACGTTTTCAGTGCTTGCCGTCCGTACAGACTTGCTGGAGGGCCTTAATCAGTCCGTTAGCGATGTATTTTGTAACACAGGGCTTTTCGGGGTGTCAAGCGCACGCAGGGTTTGATTTATGGTGCTTTGAGCCGCTTCACAGGGCCCAGATCGGAGGCGTATGATCGGCGAAGCCAAACGCCCGCTTATATGCTCAAATGGCTTCCATCCACGGCACAATTTTCGATCGTTATATAGGCATCGATTACTCCGGCGCGCAAACTCCTGTGTCGAGCTTAAAGGGGTTGCGCGTCTACCTTGCCGACTGTGCCGCTCCGCCTGTCGAAGTTCCTCCACCGCCGAGCCCGCGCAAGTATTGGACACGACGGGAGATCGGCGAATGGCTGGTTGATCGGCTTGGCGAACCAATCAGGACGTTGATCGGCATCGACCACGGATTTTCCTTTCCAATGCAGTATTTCGAACGGCACGGACTGCCGCTTGACTGGCCCGCCTTCCTTGAGGACTTTCACCGGCATTGGCCGACCGATGAGGATTACATGTACGTGGATTTTGTGCGAGAGGGTGTTCAGGGACACGGTGCGGCCCGATCCGGCAATCCGCGGTGGATGCGGCTGACCGAACGGCGGGCGCGTACAGCGAAGTCGGTCTTCCGCTTCGACGTGCAGGGATCTGTGGCGAAATCCACGCATGCTGGCCTTCCGTGGCTTCTGCATATTCGCCGCCGTGCCGCTAGGCGAGTTCATTTCTGGCCGTTCGATGGCTGGGAG
>DASWIN010000211.1:0-1517 GCA_036397655.1 Nitrospiraceae bacterium
GCTTTACGGTGTCAGCGAACTTGATCCGGTGACGTTTGTGTTGACACCCATCCTTCTCGTTCTGATCGTACTGATTGCTTCCCTTGGACCCTCACTGCGTGCGGTACAGGTCGATCCGATGACCGCCTTGCGGGAAGAATAATGGACAGATTGTCGGCAAACTATGTTGTCGGAAACTCACCGTTCCCGGGATCACGACTCGATGATGGGCGACCCCGGCACATTGACGAATAAAGGCCATTGCTAACATTTGGCAGGTCATCCGATTAATCTCCCCTGACCCCGTAGCGTTTAGTGTGCCGGTTCAGCGTGAAATGGAGAAGGAGCGTTCGCCGTTAGCGAGTATGCCGCCCTGCGGGCGGGGATTTTCAAGGCATCGGGGTCTTTCGATCCGATGTGGTTTTGGGGAGAGCGCGAAAGATTCCCCCCGCGCTCCCGATCATCGTCTCGATGAGCCCGCCAGGCTATCCCTCGGCATGGTTGCATCCCTGCAGAGCCCGCTTCCGTTTCCCCTGGCACAGTCATTGTAACTCCGTCGGTCAGGCCGCCTGTTGCTGGCGCAGTTGCCGCTGCCGGCGGGCCTGCTCCAGCTTGCGATCCCGCGCGGCGTGGATCTGCTTCTGCCGCCCCGCCAGCATATCGGCCGGCGTCACGAAGCCAATCGCGCTGTGCAATCGCACCGTGTTGTAGTGGTTCACATACTGCTGGATCAGGCGCCGCGCATCCTCGGGCGTCAAGGGCGTAGCGGGCCGGATACACTCTGCTTTGAGTGATTTGTGCCAACGCTCCAGCTTGCCGTTCGATTGCGGATAGTAGGGCGAGGTTCTCACGTGCGTCATGCCCGAGATCCGAATGAATTCCTTGAAGTCCTTGGCGATGAATTGCGGGCCGTTGTCGGAGATGATCCGCGGCCGCGCCCGCGGGTGCTTCTCCTTGGCCGCTTGGAGAATGATTTCGATATCGGCCTCCTTCATCGACTCGCGAGGTCCCACTCGACGATCGCGCGGCTGTAGCCGTCGAGCACGCTGCACAAGTAGTAGAACGTCCCCGCGATGTTGATGTAGCTCACGTCGACATGCCAATGTTGATGCGGCTCGGGCGGTTGCTCGAAGCCCGTCCCTTTCTTGGACGGCTTCGCATTCCATTTCCGCAGCAATCCCGCGCCGCTCAGCAGGCGCCACACGCTGGCCGGACTCACCGCGACCACGTCGGCGTCCAGCATCATGAACGTCAGCCGCCGGTAGCCCTCCAACGGGTTGTTCAAATGGAAGGCGAGGATCGCCTGTTTCTCCCAGTCCTGCAGCCAAAAGTCCCGGGGAACCCAGCCCTTGTGCTCGTTGACGCGGCCGTAGCGCTGTCGCCAATCGTAGAACTTGCTCGCCGTCACGCCCAACCATCCTACGAACCGCCCGGCGCCGATCTCGCTGGCCTCCGACCAGCGCCGCACGAAATCCACGATCTGATCCCGCACGTCGTGCGGCACCCAGATCCTGGTCAGAGTTCCCCAAGACTTTTTT
>DASWIN010000212.1:0-4354 GCA_036397655.1 Nitrospiraceae bacterium
CCCTCGTGGTCGGCGGGATTGACGACAAGGACCTGCGCGCCCTTCTCGGTTATGACCTGGGCGTGGCCATCACCGGGACGGAGAAGATCGGCTTGACCCTGATCCTGACCGAAGGATTCGGGACGATCCCGATGGCGGCCAAAACGTTCTCGCTCCTCGCGAAATACGCGGGGCACAAGGCGTCCGTCTCGGGCGCCACGCAGATCCGTGCCGGTGTCATCCGGCCCGAAATCATCATCCCGGCTAGCGGCGAGACACAAACGGCGCCACTCCCGACGGCCGATCGAGGCGGCATCCAAGTCGGCGCCCAGGTCCGGATAATCCGTGATCCCTTGTTCGGCCGGATCGGACAGGTGGCGGCGCTCCCCTCCGACTTGCAGCAGATCGAAACCGAGAGCCGCGTCCGAGTGCTCGAAGTGGCGTTCCCTGACAAGACGCGCGAAATCATTCCGCGGGCCAATGTGGAGATCATCGAAGGATCATGATGACCGCGACGGGTCGCACCATGCTCGCATTCGCGTTGCTCGCTCCGCTGGCCGCGCAGGCCGGTGAGCGCCTGGCCCCCCCTCAAGAGCTGCAGGTCTTCGATACACCCAACGACGGCGGAAACAGCCTTACCGTTACCTGGGCCCCGGCTCCGCATGACGGTCCCGGCACACGCTATCTCGTCATGGTCGGGGAGGCGGGGCCTCCGACCGGGACATCACCGAGCCTGGCCGGCATGACCGTCATCGCGGATTTCCCGTCCGACTCCCACTATGTCCGCGATGCACGGACTCCCTGGTGGAGCCGGTCCGTACCGAAGACGCACCACCAGTATGAAATCAAACGGGGCAGGGGTAATGGCAACGGCGTCAAAGACGGGACCAGCTATGCCGTGGTCGTGAGCGCGGTGCGGGGCCATGAGTCCATGATGGCGCCCGCGCTGCAGTCGGTCCCGCAGCCCAACTGGTTCAACTGGAACGAGCTCAACAATCTCGCGATCGTCGTGTTGTTCGGCCTGGTGGTGTTCGGGTCGATCCAGGTCGCCAGGAAGCGGGAAATCTTCCTCCGCCGGATTGCCGGGCTCGATGCCGTGGATGAAGCCATCGGCCGTTCGACCGAATTGGGCAAACCGATCCTGTACCTGACCGGCGCGGGGGATATGAGCGAGCCTTCCACCATTGCGGCGGCCGTGATCCTGGGGCGTGTCGCAAAACGGGTGGCGGCCTATGAGACCGAATTGATGGTCCCGCACCGCGATCCCATCGTCATGGCCGTCTGCCAGGAGATCACGAAACAGTCGTATCTGGAGGCCGGCAAGCCGGATGCCTTCAAGGAGGATTCCAACTTCTTCATCACCACCGATCAATTCAGCTACACCGCAGCCGTGGACGGCATCATGTTGCGGAAAAAGCCGGCGGCCAACTTTTTCATGGGCTCCTACTTCGCGGAATCCCTGCTGTTGACCGAAACCGGTGCGAGCACCGGCGCCATTCAGATCGCCGGCACCGACTCGGACCATCAGCTGCCGTTCTTCGTCACGACCTGCGACTACACGCTGATCGGCGAGGAACTGTACGCCGCCAGCGCCTACCTGTCCCGCGAGCCGGTCCAGCTCGGCACGCTGCGCGGGCAGGATATCGGCAAGGCGGTGGTGCTCGGGATGCTCGGCATCGGAACCGCGCTGGCCACGCTGTCGGTCATGACGGGTCTCGACGTCTCGATCGTGCTGGATCTCTTCAAGGACCTGAAATGAATTTCTTCCGCCGCCGGCTGCCGCTCCTGATCACGTTCGTGACCGGCGTGCTGTTCGCCCTGCAGTATTACGTGCCGCATCCGGCTTCCGAAGCCATGCTCACCTCGGTCACCAAGTGGCTGCAGATCATCGGCGGCTTCGCCCTCGTGCTCGGCGTGACCAGCCTGTTCCATCTCCATGCCGTCAAGATCAGGCGGAAGGAACCGGGGTGGGGCTACAGTTTCGTCCTCTATGCCGGCATGATCGGCACCATCGCCGTGGGTCTCTGGCACAACGGCAAGGAAACGGTCGACAACGTGACGACCGCGTTCGGATGGATCTACAACTTCATGATGGTCCCGCTGCAGGGGACCATGTTTGCGATCCTGGCTTTTTTCATCGCGTCGGCGGCCTACCGGTCGTTCCGGGCGCGCAGTCCGGAGGCCGCGGTCCTGTTGATCGCCGCCATCATCGTCATGATGGGCCGCGTGCCTTTGGGCGAGCACCTGATCCCCCTGAGCGGCGATCTCACGCAATGGATTCTCAATGTGCTGAATGCGTCGGTCCGCCGGGCGATCCTGATCGGCGTCAGCCTGGGCGCCATCGCCCTCTCGCTGAAGATCATTTTCGGGGTGGAACGGGCGTATCTGGGCGGGGGAAAAGAGTGACACGTGACAGCAGGAGATAAGTGAAAGCCGAAAAAAGAACATCGCAATTCGTCACGCGTCACCCGTCACTCGTCACAGGAGGGCCGGAGTGACTTTCGCCGAACGCATGCTCCGGATCGACCGTCGGATCATTTTCCTCCTCATCGGAGCGTGCACCCTCATTCCGCTGCTGTTTCCCATGGGCCTTGCCATCAAGACCTCGCCGGAAGTCACCAGCGTGTATGACTACATCGAGCACATGCCCGAGGGATCGGTGTTCCTCCTCTCCCTGGATTTCGATCCGGCCTCCAAGCCCGAATTGTACCCGCAGGCCGTGGCCCTGCTGCACCACGCGTTTACGCGGAACCTCCGCGTGATCGGCATGACGCTCTGGCTGCCCGGCACCGGCATGGCCAACGAAGTCATCACGCACGTCGCGCAGGAACGAGGGAAGGTCAACGGCAAGGACTACGTGTTCCTGGGCTGGAGTCCGGGCGGCGGATCGGTCATCATCAACATGGGTCAAAGCATCAGCACGGCCTTCCCCACCGATTATTACAATCAACCGACCGCGTCGCTTCCGGTCCTGGAGGGCGTGCAGAGCCTGCGGGACGTGCAGTACGTCGTCAGCCTGGCGGCCGGCACCACCGGCATCGAGACCTGGTATGTCTTCGGCAAGGACAAGTACAAGTTCGAGCTGGGCGGGGGCTGCACCGGCGTCATCGCGCCGGGGCTCTATCCGTTGCTGCGCAGCGGACAGATCAACGGGCTGATCGGGGGCTTGCGGGGGGCGGCTGAATACGAAGTCCTGATCGGCCGGAAGGGTCGGGCGGTGGCCGGCATGGACGCCCAGTCCGTCACGCACCTGGCCATCATCGTCCTGGTGATCCTGTGCAACGTGTTTTACTTGACGATCCGTAGATCCACGCGGGGCGGCGGGCAGGCTTCGCCCGCCGGAAACTGAGGGGCCGATGTCGTTTGAACTGATTCTCGGGGCATGGGTGGCGGCGGGGCTCACGCTGTTCATCCTGACCTTCCTGTACCAGGACAATCCCCTGTTCAAACTGGCGGAGCACCTGTATGTCGGGGTGTCCGTCGGGTACGCGATCGTCAAGACCTACGACACGGTCCTGGTCCGACTCATCTATGAACCGATGCTGAAGCCGGGCATCACCCAGGGCGAGTGGGCGAAGGGCGACTGGTCGCTGCTGATCCCCCTGACGATCGGCGCCTTGATGCTGGCGCGGTACGCGCCCAAGACCGCCTGGATGTCGCGCATTGCCTTCGCCTTTGTCGTCGGCGTCGGCTCCGGTCTGGCCATTCCCCGCGTGGTGTCCTCCTACATCCTCAAGCAGATCGAGGATACGGTCCGTCCCTTGCTGATGCTCGGAGCCGACGGGGGCGTGAGTTTTACCGCGAGCCTCGCCGATCCGGCCAGCAACCTCAATTCGATCGTGCTGCTCATCGGGGTCGTCTCGGTCCTGTTCTACTTCTTTTTCTCGGTCGAGCACACGGGGCCCGGCCGGGTGGTCGCGCGCACGGGCATTGTGTTTCTGATGATCTCGTTCGGCGCGGGCTTCGGCTACACGGTGATGGCGCGCATGTCGCTGCTCATCGGCCGGCTGACCGATTTGATTGAATTTTCCCAGCCGCAATACGGAGGGGCGACCTGGTGGTTGTTGGCGCTCACCATCGCCACACTGATCGCCTTCCGCCTGCGCCGCGGGGAAACGGAGCCTCCACGATGACCGAATTCGTCCAGAGTGCGCAGCCCCGTCCGCTCCTCCGCAATCTCCAATACTCCCCCTTGAAGGAAGGGGAGGAGCAATACGTCCTCTTATGGGACCCCAGCGGGTTGACCACGGATAAGTTGATCGTGCCACTGAGCTACTTTTACCTGCTTCAGTTCTTTGACGGCGAACATTCGCTGGAACAGATTTCCGCCGAGTACCTCAGAAAGTTCGGCGAGTTTCTCGTGCCCGACCGCCTG
>DASWIN010000213.1:0-6982 GCA_036397655.1 Nitrospiraceae bacterium
TCATAGGCCTGTCCCCGCTCGGAACAGAAGAAGGCAGTCGGGAGTCTTAATTGACTCGGAGTGAACAACGGTGACGAAACGGTTCCTGCATATTGCGGTGGGGCTGATTGCAGGCGTGCTGGGTGTGGCGGGATTTGTGTGCGCGGGCCCATCCGTCGCAGCGCCGGCGGAACCGCCGGCTTCGTCCAGCACGGCGCTGACGGTGGCCTTTCACGTGCACAGCAATATCAGTTCGGGCACGTTGAGCCTGGACGAGATCGCCGAGGAGGCCGGCCGGATGGGTATCGACGCGGTCGTGTTCTCTGAGAATCTGGCGCTGCGCTACGAGTACGGTCTGTTTCCGTTTCGCGGGATGATCAGATGGACGGTGACGTTGCCGTCCGTGGTGGAATACGGCATCGACCGCTACCTCGCGGCGGTTGCGGAAGCGCAGGCCCGGCATCCCGGAGTGCTGCTGGTGCCGGGCGTGGAAGTGACGCCCCACTATTATTGGACGGGGTCGCTGCTCGAACGCAATCTGACCATGCACAATGCGCAGAAAAATCTGCTGGTGGTCGGCCTGACGCGGTCCGGGGACTATGCGGCCCTGCCGGTTCCGGGCAACCGGGGATTCTCACGATACGGATGGGAGACGCTCGGAAATGTCTGGCCGGTTGGACTGCTCGTCTATGCCGCGTGGCTATGGCGGCGACGGCAGTACCGGAAGGTCAGAGTCGGGGTGACGATGATGCGGGTGGCCCGTGGTTTCCACGTGCCGGCCGGACTGCTGGCCGCTTGCGGAATCCTGCTGCTGCTACCGGCCTGGCCCTACGACTCGCCGCGGTTCAGCCTCTACGACGACCGGCTCGGGGAGCGTCCCTATCAGGCCCTGATCGAGACGGCGGTCCAGCGGGGAGGAACGGTGATCTGGTCAATGCCGGAGGCGGTCGATTTCAACGTGTTTCCGTACGGCCCGCTTGGACCGGTGACGGTGAAAACCGATCCCTATCCGGCATCGCTGCTGCAGACGGCCGGATACGCCGGCTTCGGCGGCGTCTACCAGGACACGCGCACGATCACCGAACCGGGCGCCCTCTGGGACCAGCTGTTGTTGCAACACCTCGAGGGGCTGCGGACGGACCTGCCATTCTCATTCGGTGAAATCGCCTATCACCGGCCCGGCCAGGCCGGGATTGAATTGAACCAGGTCCTGAATATCGTGACGGTGCGGGAGCGGACGGCCGCCGGTGTGGTGGAGGCGATGAAGGCGGGCCGGCTCTACGCCCTGTCGCAGGCCGGCCGGCCGTTCGGTCTGCGGCTCGACACCTTCCGGGTCGAGACGCAGGACGGCGCCCGCGCCGCCGACGTGGGGAAGCTGTTCATGCGCGGCGCGGAACCGCCGGCGGTGCGCGTGGCGGTGACGGCCACGGACCGCGGCGCGCACCAGGTACAGGTCATGATCATCCGTTCGGGCCAGGTGATCGCGCGCATGGCCGGCGCCACGCCGTTTGATCAGCGGGTGGTGGACGGGACGCTGCCGCCGGGCGCGGCGGCGTATTACCGCGTCGATGTCCGGGGCGATGGGGAAATTCTCAGCAACCCGATCTTTGTGACAAGCCGTTAGGAGGTTTATCTCGTTTGTCTGGTTTGTCTCGTTGTCCGGAACGAACCAGAGAAACCAGATAGACCAGATCAACCAGATAAACCGACGATGCGCATCGCCATTCATCAGCCGCAGTTTCTGCCCTGGCTTGGGTACCTGGACAAGATCGACCGCGTGGACCTCTTCGTACTGCTCGATTCCGTCCAGTTCAAGAAGAACGAATGGCAAAACCGCAACCGCATCCGCACGGCCCAGGGCTGGCAGTGGGTGACGGTGCCCGTGCTGCACGACTTCGGGCAGCGCATCAAGGATGTGCGCATCAACGACAAGGTCGACTGGCGGGCCAAGCATCTGAGGGCGATGGAGCTGCACTATGCCCATGCGGCCCACCGCGAGCACGTGCTCGGCGGGCTGCGGGCGCTGTACCAGCAATCATGGGATCGCCTGGCGGATCTCAACATCGCCGTGCTCCGGTGGCTGCTTGGCGAGTTCGGCATCACGACCCCCCTGCGCCTCTCGTCGGACATGCAGCTGCCGGAGGAGCCGACGGAGCGGCTGATCGAAATCTGCCGGGTAGTCGGCGCCGCGTCCTATCTGGCCGGCGCCGGCGCCAGGGACTACATGGATTTCCAAACATTCGAGGCGGCCGGCATCCCGGTCGACGTGCAGGAGTTCCAGCATCCGGTCTACCGGCAATGCTACGAGCCGTTCGCACCGGGCCTGTCGGCAATTGATTTACTCTTGACCTGCGGGGGGCAGTCGATTCAGAGTCTCCGCAGCATGAGAGCGGAAGGACGGAGGAGGGACTGATGCCGACCAGGGAGGACACGCGGATCCGGGTGCTGGCGCTGGGCGCGCATCCGGACGACATCGAAGCCGGGTGCGGCGGCACGCTGATCAAGTACGCGCTCAACGGCCACCGGGTCTTCCAGATGGTGATGACGGCCGGCGAGCTGGGCGGGCGGGGCGGCGTGCGCCGGCGGGAGCAGCAGCGGGCCTCGAAGCACCTGCACATTGAAAAAATATTCTGGGGAAACTACCGCGATACCGAGGTGCCGGCAGGGCGGGGACTCATCCAGAAGATCGAGCGGGTCGTCAAGGCGGTGGACCCGCACTTCATTTTCGTCCACTATCATGACGACACCCACCAGGATCACCGGCATCTCGCCGTCAGCACGATCACGGCGACCCGCTACACGCGCAACGTGCTCTTTTATGAAGGCCCGACCACCCAGAATTTCTCCCCGACCGTCTACGTGGATATCGGGACGGTGCTGCAGAAGAAGATCGATGCCCTGAAGGCCCACCAGTCGCAGGTGATGAAGACGAACATCGAAGGGCTCACCATCGTGGACATCATCCGTTCCTCCGCCCATTTTCGCGGCATCCAGGGGCGGGTCAGTAATGCGGAAGCCTTCGTTCCGTTGCGCCTCTTTATCAATATCCGGCACGGATGACGTCGGTGCGGCTCATTTCCCATTCCCGTCCCACGCTCGATGCGCAGGATGCGCGGGCGGTCGCGCAGGTCGTCCGGTCCGGCTGGACAGCCCAGGGCGCGCGCATCGAACAGTTCGAGCGCCGCATGGCGGCCTTCGTCGGCTTGCGGGGCGGGGTGGCCGTGAACTCGGGCACGGCGGCCCTGAAACTGGCGCTGTTGGCCATCGGCGTGAAGCGAGGCGATGACGTCATCCTGCCGAGCTACGTCTGCGCCGCGCCGTGGCTGGCGGTCCGCCAAATCGGCGCCGTGCCGAAGCTGGTGGATATCGAGCCCGACAGCTACGCGATCGATCCCGTCCTGGCGAAGAAAGCGCTGACGAAACGGACCCGCGCCATCATCGTGCCTCATCTCTTCGGATTGCCGGCCGATCTGACCCGTCTCCAATCGTTGCACGTGCCGTTGGTTGAGGATTGCGCGCAGACGCTCGGGGCGAGGGAGCGGGGGCGCCGGGTCGGATGCGTCGGCGCGGCGGCGGTCTGCTCCTTCTATGCGACCAAACTGCTCTGCACGGGCGAGGGCGGCATGGTGCTGTCCGGCAAATCCGTCTTTCTCGAGAAGGCCCGGGTCCTGCGCGAGTACGACGAGGAGCCGATTCTGGTGCCGGATTCGTTCAACAGGAAGATGACGGATCTGCAGGCGGCGCTGGGGCTCAGCCAATTGCGGCGCCTGCGGAAATTCTTGCAGCGGCGCAGAGCCATCGCGGCGATGTATCGCAAGGCCCTGGCGGGCGCCGATGTGGGCTTGCCGGCGATCCCGAAGGGCCGGACCCATTGCTTCTACCGCTATGTGATCCGGCTGCAGGATGGCCGGCAGAACATGCTGGAGAAGGTCATGGCGCGCCTCGACCGGCGTGGCGTGCACTGCCGCCGGCCCGTGTTCATGCCGCTGCACCGATATTTGAATCTCAAGGGTTTTCCGGAAAGTGAAGAGGCCCACCGCACGGCCCTGTCCCTGCCGATCTATCCCTCCATGACCGACCGGATGGTGCGGCGCGTCGTCACGGTCCTGTGTGAGGAGTTGGCATGACGGCGGCGGCAAAGCCGGTACGCATGGCCCCCTGGCTGCCGATGGCAGCCGTCCTCGGGTGTGTCGGGGCCGGCATCCTGCTGATGCCGGCCGTCCGCGAAGAATTCATCGTGGGAGGCGTCCGGTGGCTCTACATTCTCCTCTTCGCGTTCGCCGCCACCTTCGCGCTCACCCCGGCCAGCATCGTGCTCGGCACGCGGTGGGGCTTCGTCGACCAGCCGGACGAACGGAAAATCCACGAGGTGCCCACGCCGCGGATCGGCGGGCTGGCCGTGTACCTGGGCTTTGTCAGCGCCATCCTGGTCAATTCCATCCTGGCGGACTGGATGGTGGCGATCCTGCTTGCCGGCTCGATCCTGCTGCTTGTCGGGATCCTGGACGATGCCCGGGAACTGCCGGCCTGGAGCAAGCTGCTGGCTCAACTGGCGGCGGCCGGGCTGGTCATCTATTCGGGCAAGGTGCTGTCGCTGTTTCCGTCCGGTCCGGTAGGCGATACGGTCAACGTCCTGCTGACCTTCCTCTGGATCGTGGGCATCACCAACGCCTTCAATTTCTTCGACGGCATGGACGGGCTGGCGGCCGGCCTGGCGGTTCTGATCGCCTTGTTCATGGGGGCCGTGGCCTTCGATACCCACCAGCCGGGGCTCGGCTGGCTCGCCGTCGCCATGATCGGGGCCGGTCTTGGATTCCTCCCATTTAACTTTAGGTTTAAGGAACAAGCGCTTGTCTTTCTTGGGGATGGCGGGGCCACATTCATCGGGTTTACCATGGCCTGCCTCGCGGTCAAGGGGAACTGGGCCGACAACGATCCCATCGTGTCCTTCAGCAACCCGCTCCTTATCTTCGGCGTCCTGATCTACGACATGATCCACATCACGGCTGAGCGGATGGCGACAGGGAAGGTAAAGTCGGTCAAGCAGTGGATCAACTATGTCGGCAGGGATCATTTGCACCACCGGTTGGAGCGGGTGCTCGACAGCCGGCAGGCCAGCGTGGCGATGATCTTCGTCTTGACCATCTGCCTGGGGTTGGCGGCCATCGTGCTGCGCAAGGTAGGGACGGCGGAAGCCATCATGCTCCTGGCGCAAGCCACCCTAATCTTGATTATGGTGACGATTCTGGAACACCAGGGCCGGCGGCCATGAACAGCGAGACGTGCGGGAAAAGCGAGAGTGGCGAGACGCGGAAGCCATTCTTACCAGTCCCGCTCGTCGCGCAAGTCGCGCGTTTCTCGCGTCCGTGACTTATGCTTCCCACGGTTGAATGGAAAAACGGGGCGGTGCGGCTGCTGGACCAGAGCCGGCTGCCGGAGCACATCGAGTTTTTGGATTGCCGGGATTATCGGGCCGTCGCCGATGCGATCCGCCATCTCAAAGTACGGGGGGCTCCCGCCATCGGCGTCACGGCTGCGATGGGCGTGGCGCTGGGCGCGCAGGCGGTGACGGCAACAACCTATGATGAATTTGCCAAGGCGGTCGCCGGCATCTGCGACGAGCTGGCCGCCACGAGGCCGACCGCCGTCAATTTGTTCTGGGCGATCGAGCGGATGAAGAAGAAGCTGGCCGGGCTGCGTACGAAGCCCTTGCCCGAGATCAAGCGCGCGCTGGTGGAGGAGTCCCAGCGGATTCTCGAAGAAGACATCACCATGAACAAGGCCATGGGCAAGCATGGCGCGGCGCTCGTGCAAAGCGGGCAGACGATCCTCACCCACTGCAACGCGGGCGCGCTGGCCACGGCCGGCTACGGCACGGCGCTGGGCGTTGTGCGTGCGGCGTGGGAGGCGGGGAAGAAAATCCACGTGCTGGCCGGTGAAACGCGGCCTGTGTTACAAGGCGCGCGCCTCACCGCGTGGGAGCTGATGCAGGACAAGATTCCCGTCACGCTCATCACCGACAGCATGGCCGGGTCGCTCATGAAGCAGGGGAAGATCCAGCTCTGCATCGTCGGCGCCGACCGCATCGCGGCCAACGGCGATGTGGCCAACAAGATCGGCACCTACTCGGTTGCCGTGCTTGCGAAGGCCCATAACATTCCCTTCTACGTCGCGGCGCCCCATTCCACCATTGATATGGCCACGCCCTCGGGCGATAAGATTCCCATCGAGCAGCGCAACCCCAGCGAAGTGACGGCGCTGCATGGCGGGCCGTCCATCGCGCCCGCCGGTGTAGATGTGCTCAATCCCGCCTTCGACGTCACGCCGGCCAATCTGATCACCGCCATCATTACCGAACGGGGCGTCTTCAAACCCTCCGACCTCGCCAGCCGATTCACGTCCTAGGATCTTGAAAGAACGAGCTGGCGGGCCATCTCCCTTCTGTGCTCGCAGAGGGCGCACGATCGGAATGTGCTCCCTCGATGCGCGCAGTTGAATGGAGATGGACCGCCGCTCGCGGGAAAAAGCAGACCGACCATAATATTAAATAGAAAGACGACAGGCCGCTCGAAGGCCTGTCGTCTTTAACGCTTCGCCACGTTCCGTGGGCTATGCGATTACTGAACGCCTTTCGAACAATGCCAGCCGGTTCTCTGCTTAGGGCCATAAGCAGCCAGGGAGTTCAGAAAAATTCTCGCTCCCTGTCAGCGGCAAATCGGAGGCACGCTCGAATGTCCTCGCGAGTAAGGTCTGGGAAGTCGGCGAGAATCTGGTCCTCACTCATGCCGGATGCGAGATATTCTAGTACGTCATGGACCGCGATGCGGAGGTTTCGGATGCAAGGTTTGCCGCCCCGTTTGGTAGCGTCAATTGTGATGCGATCATGGCGGGCCATGGGGAAATAGTAGCGTAGCGACCAAGAAGGATCAAGAAGTTGGGCATGCTTTGCGGAGTTCCACCGAACGGGGCGTCTTCAAGCCGAGCGAACTCGCCAGCCGGTTCT
>DASWIN010000214.1:0-8170 GCA_036397655.1 Nitrospiraceae bacterium
AGGCTAGAGGCTATGGGCTAGAGGCGATAGGTACGGAGACGCCCGTTTCCGACCTATAGCCCATTGCCTATTGCCCATCGCCACTTACTCCTCGGTTTCCGGAAATTCCTCGCGGATCGCGTGCCCCGTATGCGCCACGAACACATCGTCCAGGCGCGGCCGGTGGTAATCCACCAGTTCGAGCCGGCACCCGATCCGGTTGGCCGTCTCCAGCACCGCCGGCAGGGCCTTCTCGGACGACTCCACGCGAATGTCCAGGCCAGCCGGCCTGATCGCGACCGCCCGCACCATCGGCAGAGCGCGCACCGCGGTCGCCAGCGCATCGAGGCGGCCCGTATCGGCCTGGCCGATGGTGAGCGACACGATATCTCCTCCCAGCCCGGCTTTCAACTCGGCTGGCGAGCCCATCGCCCTGATCCGGCCTTCATCAATGATCGCCAGCCGGTCGCACAGTTGCTCCGCCTCATCCAGATAGTTCGTGGTCATCACGATCGTGATGCCGCGCGCCTTGAGCTGGCGGACATAGTCCCAGATGCGCAGCCGGCTTTGGACGTCCAGCCCAAGCGTGGGCTCGTCCAGAAACACGATCTTGGGGTTCGGCAGCAGGCCGCAGGCGATGTCGAGCTTGCGCTTCATGCCGCCGGAGTAGGTCTTGGCCGGCAGGTCGGCCCTGGCTTCGAGGTCCACCAGTTTCAACAGTTCGGGAATGCGGCGTTGCGCCTCGGCTTTCGTCAGGTGGTAGAGATCGGCCAGCAGGAGGAGGTGTTCCCGGCCCGTGAGAAACCGGTCGATGGCCCGTTCCTGCGGCACGTAGCCGATCAGGCGCCGCACGACATCGGCGTCCTTCACGACATCGTGCCCGAGGACGAGGGCCTGCCCGCTCGTGGGACGCAGCAGCGTGATCAGGATCCGGAGCGTGGTGCTCTTGCCGGCGCCGTTCGGACCCAACAGCCCGAAGATCTCGCCCGCGTAGACCTGAAACGTCAGGTCATCGACGGCGGTGATCGTGTCGTAGGTCTTGCACAGCTGGATGGTTTCGATCGCGACGGCCCGATTCATGGTGGAACCCGCTTACCCCCAGCCCTTGGTCGTTCCACCATGCTCATGCAGCATGAACTGGATCAGCTCGTTCAGCCGACGGGCGCGCTGCCGGAGGGATTCGGCTTCGAGCAGGAACTGCTTCTCGATCGGCGTACACTCCAAACCGGCGGACAGGTGATTCACCAGGATCTCGTCGGGAATGTCGAGCCGGAAGAATTCCCGCCACGTCACCGCATCACCGGCCGTCCGCAGGTACTCGCCGACGGCGCGCAGCAAATCGGCACGCACCGACGAATCCAGCGAGGCATGGGTTTCTTCGTCCTTCAGCGAAATCCGCGCCTCGCGGTACGGCCGCTCGTAAAACTGATCCCGGATTTCGTACCGGCGCAGGCCCTGGAGCAGGATGTTGGACCGGCCGTCCGGCAGCTGTTGCATGCTGACGATGCGCCCCACGCAGCCCACCTCGAACATCGGCGGATTGCTGTCGTAATCCTGCTCCCACCCTTCCTTCAGCAACGCCATGCCGATGCACTGCCCGCGCACCGCCGTGTCGGTGACCATCTGTCGATAGCGCGGCTCGAAAATGTGCAGCGGAATATAGGTTTTCGGGAAAAACACGACGTTGGGAAGGGGGAAAATCGGGATACGATCGGGGATCGGGAACGCCGGTTCTTGTTCCGAATGCGACCGGTCCGGTTCCGTTTGCATGCTTCACGATAGCCGAAGCTTGCGCGCCTTGTCAACAAATCGGCTCCCCGGATTGCCGCGCGTGCGCGCGGGAAAACCCGCTCCAGCACGCCGGAATTGCACACCCGGTGCTGCCCTGTGATAAGCTTCGCGCGCATGATGACGCCGACTTCCCCTCGATCAACCACCAAAAATCGACTCGTCCGATGGTTTCTCATTGCATCGGCGTTGCTGATGCTTCCCGTTGTCTTCCCCGCCTCGATTTCGGCCACCGGCTCGGCCACCGCAACTGACCGTCCGCGCGCGGCCGGATTCCGCCAGGCTGAACCAGGCTACCGGTACCGGTTTCCGTACGACCATGGCACACATGACAACTTTCGCACCGAGTGGTGGTACTACACCGGACACCTGACGGCGGAGAACGGCCGCCGGTTCGGCTATCAGGTGACGTTTTTCCGGCGTGGGATCGAACCGGAGCGGGTCGGGTCCAACCCCTCGCGATGGGCCATCCGGCAGCTGTACCTGGCCCACGTGGCGCTGTCCGACCTCGATCAACAGCGGTTTCGCTATGCCGAAAAGATCAGCCGGGCCGGATTGGGCAAGGCCGGCGCCGAGGCCGGGCGTCTGCGTGTGTGGATCGACCAATGGAGCGTCGAGGCCTCCGGGTCGCCCCACGAGCACCATCGACTGCAGGTTGCCGGCGGGGAGTTTTCGCTGGACCTGACCGTGACGCCGGAGAAGCAGCCGGTCGTGCACGGCAAACGGGGCGTGAGCCGCAAAGGAGCCCACCCCGCGCAGACGTCGCATTACTATTCGTTTCCCCGCCTGGCCACGGAAGGCACGCTGAGCGTCGACGGAGAGCGGCTCTCCGTGCAAGGCACCAGCTGGATGGACCACGAGTTTGGCTCCGGCGATTTGGGCGACGATATCACCGGATGGGACTGGTTCAGCGTCCAACTGGACAACAGGATCGAGCTCATGCTCTACCGCCTCCGCCGAACGGACGGCACGGTTGCCCCTGTCTCCAGCGGGACGGTCATTCATCCGGACGGCCGCACGCAGCACCTCTCCGCAGCCGATGTCCAGGTGGAAACATACGAATACTGGTCAAGCCGGACGAGCGGCGGCCGGTATCCCAGCCGCTGGCGCATCGCAGTACCGTCGCTGGCTCTTTCGCTGGACGTGCGCCCGCTGCTGCCGGACCAGGAACTGGTCACCTCGCGAAGCACACGAGTGACCTACTGGGAAGGCGCGGTTCAGGTCACGGGAGAACTTCACGGCGCGCCTGTTTCCGGAGAGGGCTATGTGGAGCTGACCGGCTATGCCAAGGCGATGCGAAAGCGGTTGTGAACAAGGCTGACATGCTGACAGGGCTGCAGGCTGACAAGGAGAAAAGACGCTTGTCACTTGCCCGCTTGTTGCTTGTCAGCACGGGCGCGGCGCTGTCGTTCGCCACGCTCGCCGCCTGCGGGGATTCGAGCGACACGATTACCTCGATTGCGCTGCACCCGACGAACCCGAATATCGTCTATGTGGCCACGAACGACGCCGTCTACAAGACCCGCGACGGCGGGGAGAGCTGGGAGCAATTTCCCACGTTCAGCTCCCGGCGGATCACGACGTTGGCCATCGATCCGCAGCTGCCCGCCACCGTCTATACCGGCACGATGGGCGACGCGGTCTACAAGAGCCCCGACGGAGGCCAGCACTGGCTCCCGCATAACGTGGGGCTGAAGGAACATGTCTCCTACGTCAACCAGTTCGTGTTCCACCCGGTCCGGACCGAAATCATCTACCTGGCCACGACTGTCGGCGTATTCCGCACGACCGACGGCGGGCGCATTTGGAAGGAGCAGATGGCGGGCATGAAGGAGGTCCACATCGTCGTGGCGCTGGCGATGGATCCGAAAAACCCGCACCTGCTCTATGCCGGCACCACCGGCGGCTCCTATCGCAGCCGTGACGGCGCCGTCTCCTGGCAAAAGGTCAACAGCGGGCTGATCCCGGAGGACGTGCTGGACGCCTCGATGGCGCTGGGCGTCAACCAGCTCGTGGTGGACCCGGTGGACTCGATGATCGTCTACGCCGGCACGACCAACGGCCTGTTCAAGACCACCGACCAGGCCGATTCATGGACTCGGATCGGGCAGGCGCTGCCGGATCAATACATCAGCGGTTTGGTGATTCATCCGACGCAACACAGCATCCTCTATATAGGAGGACGGGCCGGCGTGCAGAAGAGCGCCGACGGGGGCCGGAACTGGCAGGCCATGAACAAAGGGCTGGCAACCTTGAACATCCGGACGCTCGTCATGAGCCCCCGCGACCCGCAACTCCTGTACGCCGGCACGAACGGCAGCGGCCTCTACCGTTCGACCGACGGCGCCGGCACGTGGACCAGGATTCCATTGGCTGCGAAGGCCGCGCCACCACAATCATAGCGAGGCACAGCAAGCGATCCATGCCCACCATCCTGCTTGTCAGACACGGTGAAACGGACTGGAACCGCAGCGGCCGGGTCATGGGGACCAGGCCGGTCCCGTTGAATCAAAACGGCCTGACCCAGGCCGCACGGCTGGCGCTGGAATTGACCGCCCTGAAGGCCCCGGCGCTCTATTCCAGCCCGGTCGTTCGGGCGCGACAGACGGCGGACATCCTGGCTGCCACTCTCCGCCTGTCCGTCGTCGAGGAACCGGGCCTCAGCGAAATCGGGGTTGGAGAATGGGAAGGGCGCTATTGGCATGAGTTCGAAGGAGATCCGGCGCGGATCAATTATTATCGGCTGCCCGAGGAGGCCCGTCCGCCGGGCGGAGAAACGCTGGGGGAGGTCCTGCGGCGCGCCGTCGCCTCCGTGGAGCGCGCCATCCGCCACGCGGAATCACGATCGGCGATCCTCGTCACCCACGCGGACGTCATCAAAACGATTGTGGCGCATTATCTGGAGGCCCCCCTCCAGACGATGCGCCACATGCAGATCGGTCACGCCTCCGTGACCGCACTCGCGATCGATCACTCTTCAGGAACGCTGCTCTGCCTGAATTCGCTGCCTGATCTCGGCTGGCTACAATAAGACTTTAATAGCCGTCTTTCTTGCCGTCTTTGCCTTCCGTCGCTTCGTGGCCATGCGTGTACCGGGCTCGCGCCGCGTTCAAGTTATCCGTGAATGCCTTCCACTCCTCCGCGCTCAGCATCTCCTTGATCTTGAAGCGCGTGGCCAGGATCTTCACGCCGGTCCGCATCCGATTGTTGTTCAGATCGTCCAGAATCTTGGTGAACTCCTCCGGAGTGGCCGTGTAGCTGGCGTTGAGCTCGTAGAGCTTCTTGTGGAACTCCCGGTTCTGCTTGTAGGACTGCTTGGCTTCCTCCATGATTTCCTTCAGCGCCTCTTGCACGCGCTTGGCCTTGTCCGGATCCGGCACGGCCTTCTCGACCGCGGTCATGATTCCCTTGCCCCGATCGGACCCGTGGCCCATGCTCCCGCCGTGGCTGCCGCCATGTTGATAGGAACCGTGCCCACAGCCGGCAACAAACAGCAGTCCGGCCATCAACGCGAATGATCTGAGAACGTTCATGACAATGCCTCCTTGCAATGAATCGATTGCCGCAACGAGATTACTGTAACACAGAGAATGTGCGAGGGAACAGGGTGCGGAAGCGAGAAGATCTGCGGAGCGCGGAAAATTAGAAGGCTGGGGAGGCGGCCATCGCCGGCGCATGCGCAAACGAAACAGAAACCGGATTCACCTGAGCAGAACCGCCCACAGCCTGATCGCCCTGGACGAGCGTCCAGCATTCCGGCTGCCGGAGGATGGTCTCAACCAGCTTGGTGTGCAGCGCATGACCGGAACGATCGGCCATCAGGTGCCCAATCACCGGCAGGCCCAGCAGCGCCATGTCGCCAATCAAGTCGAGGACCTTGTGCCGGACGAATTCGTCCCGGAAACGCAGGCCGGACTCGTTCATCACGCCCTGCTCTGTCAGCACGACCGTGTTCTCGAGCGTGCCGCCCTTCGCCAGGCCCCTGGCCCAGAGCATTTCGACTTCCTGAAGGAACCCGAACGTGCGCGCCTCGGCGATTTCCTGCTCGAACGCCGACACCGACCAGTCGAACGTGTAGGTCTGCGTCTGGATGAGCGGGTGGTTGTACTGGATCGTGTAGGTGATCTGCGAGTCCGACGCCGGCTCGATCCGCACGCGCCGGCCGCGGTCCGACACTTCGATCGGCTTCGTAATTTTCAGGAACGGCTGCCGGCGGTTCTGCGGGACGATCCCGGCCGCCTTGATCAACTGCACGAAGGGCGCGGCGCTGCCGTCCATGACCGGCACTTCCGGCGCGTCCACTTCGACGTAGGCATTGTCCACTTCCAGGCCGACCAGCGCCGAGAGGACATGCTCGATTGTTTTGATCGAGGTGCCGTTCACGCTGATCGCGGTGCAGAGTTCCGTCGGGATGAGATTGCAGACCGAGGCTTTCACCGACACGGACTTGCCGGCCTCGTGCCGGACAAACACCAGCCCGGTGTCCGTCGCCGCAGGGCGGAGCGTCAGGGTGACCGGGTGGCCTGTGTGGAGGCCGACCCCCTTGCAACTGATGGCTTGTGCTAACGTGTGCTGCGGACGCATAAGGCCTCAATGAAAAGACACCTTTACTACAGCAACGCTTATGCCAATTTCGATGTCCACATGGCTATTATAACCCATTGATTCTATTAGCCATAAAATGTGCATAAGAAACTTCCTTGTTGTATAAATCTAACAACTGTGGGGTTTTCACTGGTAGCGCTTTTGAGACGGGATTCTCTCCGCTAAGTATTCACAGCAGACTGTAAGGCCGGCACTTGGGGTCCGACCCCTGATTGCAGCCTGAAAAAGGGCCGTGCTACAGTGGCCGACATACCGCTGCCGCCTGTGCCGTGTCCCTGGCTGAATGGAGCAAGAATGGAGCCCAACGAGCGGCTGATTGCGAAAAAAGAAGAATGGGCCAGGGCCAAGCGGGGCCTCCTTGAGGACGGCGTCACGCAGGACCACCGGGCGCGCGCAGGCCGGCTCCCGCCCGGCCAACATAAAGTAAGCAACTGGCCCGTGCTGGACCTCGGCATTCATCCCGATCTGCCGCTGGATCAGTGGACACTCACCGTCAGCGGCCTCGTGGAACATCCCTTCACCTGGTCCTGGGAGCAATTCCTCGCCCAGCCGCAGGTCGAACTGGTCACTGATTTTCACTGCGTCACGACCTGGAGCACCTTCGACAACGCCTGGAAGGGCGTGCTGTTCAAACACATCATGCAGATGGCCAGGCCCGGGCCGGAGGCGAAGTTCGTCTTCTTCACCAGCCACGACAACTATTCGACCAACCTGCCGCTGGAGGCCTGCGACGACGACGACGTGATGCTCATCCATCGCTGGAACGGCAAGCCCCTCCCGAAGGAACACGGCGGGCCGGTGCGCATGCACGTCCCCAAGCGCTACGCGTGGAAGGGCGCCAAGTGGGTAAAGGAGATCAGCTTCCTGGAACAGGATAAACCGGGCTACTGGGAAGTCAGGGGATACTCGAACACGGGCTTACCGTGGGATGAGGATCGGTACGCGTAAAGATGGCGGTAAGGTGTAAGGGGGTAACGGGGTAGTTCGTTGAGAGCTGCCCGCTGTACCTCGTTTTCACTCTATCCCGTTTACCCCTACTACGGTTTCGGGTTTAAATCGATAATACCCTTGCGGATGGCCGAGATGGCCGCCTGCGTGCGGTCATAGACTTGCAGCTTGTGGAAGATATTCCGGACGTGGTTTTTGACGGTCTTCTCGCTCAGGTCCAGGTTGTTGGCGATCTCCTTGTTCGTTTTGCCGTCGGCGACCAGGCGCAGCACCGTGATCTCGCGCTCCGTGAGATCGTGCTCGACCCACGGGCGCTTTTTGCCCTTCCCCTGCGCCATCAGCGAAAACTCCGCCAGGATCTTGCTCGCGACGGAGGGATGAATCAGCGACTCGCCCCGGTAGATGGCGCGGATCGCGGAGACGATCTGCGACGAATCGGTGTCCTTGAGCAGGTAGCCGGTGGCGCCGGCCCGTACGAGATCGAAAATATATTGCTGCTCCTCGTACATCGTCAGCGCCACGATGCCGATGTGCGGGAATTCCCGCTTCACGATCCGCGTGGCCTCGACACCGCCCATGCGCGGCATGCTCACATCCATCAGGATCACGTCGGGCACCAGCGCGCGGGCCTTCTCGACCGCCTCCTGCCCGTCCTGCGCCTCGCCGACGACTTCGATGTTTTCCTTGGTTTTGAGGATCGCTACCAACCCCTCCCGCACGACCCGGTGATCGTCGGCAATTAAGACTTTTATTTTTTCCATTCCGTCCGGCCTCCTTCTCTGTGCGCCCGCATTATTCACGAAGGGTTCTACTGCACCCGCCGATACGCCTCACGGCAGAGTGTTAAGCC
>DASWIN010000215.1:0-2873 GCA_036397655.1 Nitrospiraceae bacterium
CTTTATTCCGACGGCGCCATTCTGCGAACTGATAGACATGTCGCCGAAGCTCAGCCGACAGATGATCCTCATGCTGTGCGACCGGCTCAGGGCGGCCAACAGCCAGGTCGATCAGGCCATCTTCCACGACCTCCGCCACCGGCTAGTGGTCCTGCTCCGCCAGATCGCCATCATCCACGGGCGGGTCGAAAAGGACGTCGCGATGGTCGATCTCGACCTGACGCAGGGCGCCCTGGCGCAGATGCTCGGCGCCAGCCGCGAGGCGGTCAACAAGCAGCTGAGGGCACTCGCGAAAGAGGGCAGGATCGCGGTCGAGGGCCACCAGATACACGTGTTCAAGCAGGCGCGCGCTCCGGCAGATGCCGGCGCCGACGCCTGAGTGGACTCTGCCCGAGCGCTTTGCTAAGCAGCCGCCGGCCTTTGAAACGGTCCTGCCCCCGCACTACCTTCGGGGTTCATGGCGGGCGATTAGCTCAGTTGGTAGAGCAGCTGACTCTTAATCAGCGGGTCGCAGGTTCGAGCCCTGCATCGCCCACCAATTCCGACGATCCAGCCGTTCACAGTCGCCACAATGGTGGCGGGCCGAACCTAACGCCTGGCGGGCCGCAGGCTCGGCAGGTGATGTCAGTCTTCGTGTCCCGGGACGCGCTGAGCGACTTTCATTGCCCCCGGCGTCGCGTCTGGCGACCGCCGATAGAATGCCTCGATCAACGTCCGATCGACGCGGCCCTCCGCCTGAAGTAGACGAAACACATAGCCGAGCGTCAGGCTGAGGACGATCAGTTCCCCCGCGTCCTCGATCACGTCGATCACGGTGACAAACAGGCTCCACGAGCTACCCTGGACGATAATATCCACCATATCGACGAACACGCCGAAGAACGCGAGCAGCCCAAGAAGAATGAGGAGATCGACGGTAGCCCTCTTGGCCATTTCGCTGCTGCGAAAGTATAGTATCAATATGATTGGCAATAGTACTATGACAGTCAAGGCGTAAATCGCGAGCTCACCGAAATCCTGTCCTCGAAGTCCAAGTCCGTCCTTAACATTTGAATAATATACAAATACCGATCCGCCTAATTCATGCAGTTGCATTGAATTGTCAATTCCAAGGTAGACGAATATCAACGCCCATCCCAAATAAATCAATGATGAAGTATTTATCGCAAGCAGAATCAACAGTATTACTATCCAAAATGTCTTAGTGTATTCAAACATTTCCGAGTAAGAGCGATCATCGTGGATTGAATATAATGAATCTCCCACCTCCAGTAAAATATGGATTAAGTGAATAGCTATGAAAACCACATCGGCCGCTAGCAAGAGCAACAGGAATGTTTCCGAAGCCGACCGGGCAAAGCGTAGTCGTCGAACCTGCATGCTGCACCCTGGAAACGTTCTGGAGTCGTGTCAGCAGTTGGTTGGGGAGCGAATTAGATTGTTTTCACTTGGGTTCTGCCACGCCGTACTCAGTGTCGCTCTGCAGCCCGCTTGCCACCGAAGCTTACAACTTCAACAAAACTCGCGCAATTATACGGGCGGGTCGGCTCGGTCCCTCGCTAGGCGGCCTGATAGCCTGCGCATCCATGACATTGCCCTGAGCCTCACGTCCGCGGGCGCTCCGTCGATTACCCGCACAAGGCCGGACGACCCCATGGTCCGCGCTTGCCGCCCGCGGGATCCCGTTACCTTGGCGCAACACCACGAGAGAAGACGCAGCGCGCCCGCCTTCGCGCCTGTGAACACCGTGGATACTACCCGAATGACTAGCTCCCGACCTCGCGAGAATCGACTAGCTCTCGGTGGTCGCGGTTTCGGTACTCGGAGGGGCGGGCAATGAAGACGCTGTTCGTTGGGCTGGCTTGGGTCGTTGCCGCCGGGGGCGGGGCCTTGGCCGCCGATCCGGTGGTCTACATCCCCTCGGAAACGGCCGCCGGTCATCACCTTGGATACCAGCCCGGGACACACAACTGGACCGGTTGGTATGTCGGCGGCTTACTCGGCGCCGCGGGCGGTGATTTCACGGGGGACATCGTCGAGCCGGCGTTCAACGGCCTCGATGGTGGCGTCCACGTGATCTACCACCACCAGACCCCGGAGAACTGGGTTATCTCTCCGTTCATCGCCGTGCCGATCCCGGGCAAGAAGCAGTCCGGTATCCTGGGTGTCGCGGAGGCGACGATCGATTGGTCGGTGGTCGGCGGCGTCCGCCTGGGCTACGCATTTGATCGCTGGCTGCCGTACGGCTTCGTCGGCGCCATGGTTGGCGGCGTCTCGACGGATGGCTTCGGCTCCAACACCCATACCGGCTATACGCTCGGCGCCGGCGTCGACTATGCGCTCCACGACGGTTGGGCGATCGGTGCCCGCTATGCCTATGTGTCGGTGGGTGCGCAGACCTATTCCGGCTTCGACGTCGGCTGGCAGGGACACAGCATCGCTGCGACGATCAGCTACAAGCTGCACTAAGCGGCCGACGGTTCAGGCCGATTGGAGACAAGCGGCCGGGACATCGGGCCCGCCGCTCCGGGTTGCTGGCGGCTCCGGCAAACGGCTCCGCGTGGCCAGGCAGACCGTGCCGGCCCTTGGGCGGCCTCTGCGGCCCGGCTCAAGAGAGAAATTCTTAAGCCGTGCCTTGTATTTAAGGCGCATGGCTCAAAAGGCTGAAAAGTCCCAGTCAGGGCCCCCTCCGGGTCTGCCCGACAGCGGCGTGCTGCTTCGCCACCTCTTGGCGAAGGCCGCCATCGGCATCGCCATCGCCGATCGGGACGGCCGCATCGTTCAGGCAAGCCCTGCCTTTGAGCGCGCTCTCGGCCGCGACCCCGGTGCCTCTATCGGGCTCCGGCTTGAGGACGTCGGAGCCACTGAGGAAG
>DASWIN010000216.1:0-9445 GCA_036397655.1 Nitrospiraceae bacterium
TAGCTGATAAACGTGGCCATCCCCTTGTCTGCGCAGATCTTCGTCAACGCCGAGGTCAGCGTCGTCTTGCCGTGGTCCACGTGCCCGATCGTCCCGATGTTCACGTGCGGCTTGCGCCGCTCATACTTGCCCTTCGCCATAACGATCTCCCCTAGGTTAAGTCTCGCTCGGCCGATTCGATCACATCTAAGATCAAATCACTTCACGGTGTTTCTCCGCCGGCATCAATTCCAAAAGGGCCCAACTTAGCCGGCGGTACTCGCGAGCGCGGTGCTGGAGCCCACGACGCGGATCGAACGCGTGACCTCGTCCTTACCAAGGACGTGCTCTGCCAACTGAGCTACGTGGGCCACCGCCTCGTAAAACATCACGCGTGAAAGGTGAAACGCCGACAGCCACTCCTCGCGCCATGCTCGCTTCACACTTCACATCTTCCAAGATGGAGCGGGCGATGGGATTTGAACCCACGACAGCCAGCTTGGAAGGCTGGAACTCTACCACTGAGCTACGCCCGCCCGGTTTTCTCTTCACGGAAACCAAGATGCGGGTCACTCCGGCTCGCACAATCATGAGCTCGCCGGCACACGCAAGCGCGGTTTGGTGGGCAGGCAAGGATTCGAACCTTGGAAGACATAAGCCAGCAGATTTACAGTCTGCCCCCGTTGGCCACTTGGGTACCTGCCCGCCGACACCAGCACCCGAATCGTACGAATATTCACAAGAGAAAAACACACCACCCCGAATACAGCAAACCGGTCTTCTGGCACCCAGAAACCGGGTGGCTGACTCAGGGCGGCTACGGATTTATTTTTAGAAACACTGAATTATATGTGGCAAGGTAAGTCTTGTCAAGCTCATATTCTCACAGTTAGTAGTTCAACCATCCTTGGTGAGGAACTATGGGCAAGGGGAAGCCTATTTTCATCCTGCGACCAGCATTTTCCTGAGTTTGCTTGACTTCAGGAAGACGTATTCGTTATGGTGCCGCGCAGTTTTCGGACTCGGATTCAGTGGATTCACGGCGCACGAGACTAGCATGCGAAAATCCCCATGGATGCTGTTGCTCTTCGTTCTGATTGGCGGACTGCTGGGAGGCATTCTGGGAGAAATTCTGCGAGTGATGGCCCCGCAGGAAGGAACCATTCAGCGTATTTTTACGACCGCGCTGACACCGGGCATCGACCCACCCTTCGTCGTCAACCTCGTTCTCCTCAAAGTCACAATCGGTTTCACCCTCAAGATGAATCTCCTGACATTCCTGGGCATGTTCCTGGGCGTCTACCTCTACAAGCAGGTCTAAGCGCATCACCCCACTTCTTTTAGCTCCAAATCCTTTCTCTTCAGGGCGCGGATGCGGTCACGCAAGCCGGCCGCCCGCTCGAACTCCAGATTCTTGGCCGCCGCTTTCATATCGATTTCAAGCCGTTGGATCACCTGCGCGAGATTCCCAGCCCGCGCGTACTCCTCGACGGGTTCGGCTGCCAGCGGCACGTCCAGATAGTCGGCTTCGGCCATCTTGTATTCGAGTTCGGGAATCCGTTTTTTCACGCTTTCCGGTGTAATGCCATGGGCCTCATTATAGGTCTGTTGAATGCTCCGCCGACGCGCCGTTTCGTCCATCGCCTGGCGCATGGAATTGGTCACCGTGTCCCCGTAGAGAATGACACGCCCGGCAATGTTTCTCGCCGCACGGCCGGCCGTTTGAATCAGCGACCGGTGCGAGCGTAAATACCCTTCCTTGTCCGCATCCAAGATTGCGACGAGACTGACTTCCGGCAAGTCCAGGCCCTCCCGTAGAAGATTGATCCCCACCAACACATCGAACCGGCCCTTTCGGAGATCGCAGATGATTTCGGCCCGCTCCAGCGTCTTGATGTCGGAGTGAAGATAACGCACCTTCACGCCGAGATCATGATAGTACTCGGTCAGATCCTCCGCCATGCGCTTGGTGAGCGTAGTCACCAGAACACGGTCGCCCCGGCCCGCCTCTGCGCGCACTTCGCCCAGCAGATCATCCACCTGCCCCTTCGCCGGCCGAACCTCGATCACCGGGTCCATCAGGCCGGTCGGCCTGATGATCTGCTCTACAACCTCGCCCCGCCCATGCTCTAATTCATAAGGTCCCGGCGTGGCTGACACATAGACCACCTGGTTGATGCACCGCTCAAACTCACCAAATTTCAACGGCCGATTATCAACTGCCGATGGCAGCCGGAACCCATAGTCCACCAGCGTCCTCTTGCGCGAATAATCTCCTTCATACATGCCGCCGACTTGCGGGATCGTCGCGTGCGACTCATCCACGATCAGCAGGAAGTCTTTCGGGAAATAGTCGAGCAACGTCGGCGGCGGCTCACCCGACTCGCGGCCGCTGAGATGGCGGGAATAGTTTTCGATCCCGTGGCAATACCCCATGGCCCGGATCATTTCCAGATCAAAGCGCGTTCGCTGTTCGATCCGCTGCGCCTCCACCAGTTGGTTGGTGTGCTTGAAGTGGACGATTCGCTCACCGAGTTCCTGCTCGATCCCGTTCAGTGCCCGCTCATAGCGGTTCGGCGCGATCAGATAATGGGTGTTGGGGTAAATCGGCACCTTGGGAATTCGCTGGAGCGATTTCCCCGTCAGCGGATCAATCTCGTGAATGGCATCCACCGTGTCTCCGAAAAGGTCGATCCGCACCGAATTGGCCTCCGACGAGGCGGGAAAGATTTCAATCACGTCGCCGCGGACCCGGAATGTCCCGCGGTGAAAATCCACGTCATTGCGTTCATACTGGATCTCCACCAGCTTCTCGAGAATCTGTTCGCGCCGGATGTCCTTGCCCTCTTCCAGGTACAACAACATGTCGTGATAGATTTCCGGCGAGCCCAGGCCGTAGATGCAGGAGACGGACGAGACAATGACCACGTCGTTGCGCTCCAGCAGCGAGCGCGTGGCCGAGTGCCGCATCTGGTCGATGGCGTCGTTGATCGACGAATCCTTGGCGATATAGGTGTCGCTCGAAGGAATGTAGGCTTCCGGCTGGTAGTAGTCGTAGTAGCTGATGAAGTATTCGACGGCGTTATGTGGAAAGAACTGCCGGAACTCCTGATACAGCTGCCCGGCCAGTGTCTTATTGTGCACCAGCACGAGCGTCGGCTTTTGCGCCCGCTCGATCAGGTTGGCCATCGTGAAGGTCTTGCCGGAGCCTGTGACGCCCAGTAAAACCTGATGCTTCTTGCTGTTGGCCACGCCAGCCGCCAGCTTCTCGATGGCCTGCCCTTGATCGCCGCACGGTTTGAACGGCGCTTCAAGTTTGAAGGGACGAACGTCGGCCATGGCAGTCATGGTATCACAAGCCGTTCTTGACAGTCCCTAGCCCGCAGCCTATAAGCCAAGGGGAGCCATGCGAATTTCCCGCCGCGCCCATTGCACCGGTTTTCTGATTGTTCTCTTGGCTGTTGCGGCCGCACCTTCATCCCAGGCCCGCACCCTGGTCCTGGATGGCGCGCTCACATCGTCGTTTCATGTCAAAGACACAGCCGTGATCGCCGCTCCAAGGGACCAGGGCGGCATTGAAGACTTCACCTATCACCTGGTCCCTCCTCCGTCTGCCGTCAGTAAGACCTCCAAACAAGCGGTCTCCGGCTACCGGCACTCCGCCACGCCGCCACCCACCTCAACGAAGGAACGGACGGACGCCTACGGCAACAGAATCCTGGAATTAAACTGGAAAGCGCCGAGCGGGGAAATCAAGATCGTGAGCGAGTACGACGTCAAAGCGTCCGTGGAGTTCGTGCCGGTGCAGTCCACGGCCCTCTATCCGCTACGAACCGGCACCCTACCCGCCGATGTCGCGCCATATCTGAAGCCGTCTGAACAGGTGCAATCAGAAGACCCGGGCATCAAGGATCTTTCGGCTGTGTTGGTCAAAGGCGCCACAACCGAGGGCGAAGCCGTCACTCGCATCATGCATTGGATCGTGGACCATCTCCACTACACTCTGGAACCGGCGGGATACGACGCGCTCACGACGAAACGCGAAGGCAAGGGGAACTGCCAGAACTATTCCCATCTCACCATGGCGCTGCTGCGGGCAGCCGGCATCCCCGCCCGTCTCGTGCGGGGCCGCACGCTCGGCAAGAGCTGGGAGGTGGACGAGGGCAACGGCAAGCGGCGGTGGACCGCCAAGTGGGGCGAGGGCCGGCATGCCTGGCTCGAGGTCTATTATCCGGACCAAGGCTGGCTGATGTATGACAGCCAGGCCTACCACCAATTTGTCTCAACACGATTCATTCGAATCGAAGTCGGACCGGATAACAAGGCCGTGCACACGGACGGATTGATTCTCTGGGCCACGCGGGGATCGGCCCGGCCGAAGATCCTGGATGTGCATGTTGAAACCGACTTTTCGCAGGACAAGGACGTCGTCAAGGCACAAAGGTCTGAAAATGCGCCTAAAAACCTGATTTATGCAGCTGCGCTGGTCGCGGTTCCTGCCTCGCCGCCCGTTGTGGCAGCGCCGACTCCGCCGGTACCGGCCATGCCCACCCCCCCTGTCGCAACGCCGCTCCACCAGGCACCACCGGCTCCTGCCGCTCCCAAGACGACAGCGCCCGCCCAACCGCTCAAGTTGGAATTGTTCACGTTCCCGGTGGCATTCGGCAACCTAGAATTTCCGCGAGAGATTCGGCTGTTCGAGCCGGTGAAAACCTCCGGGAAGGGCCAGTATTCGCTGGAACAGAATTACATGGTGGAAACCGCCGAGTACGTGACGGGCGACACGCTCTACGCGCAGGCCTTTGAGGTGGATCAGCCGTTGCTGCTCACCGACCTGTCACTGGCATTGCACCGGTTTGGGGGCGACAGCGGAGAACTCTGGATCGAGCTCTACGAGGACAACGACGGCCCCGGCACACTCCTCACCAAAAGCCGCCCGCTTCGATCGTCGGCGATCCGCACACCGGCGAACCGTTATGAGTGGGTGCCGTTTTCCTTCGAAGCGAGCAAGACGATCGTGCGGGAAAATCGCCGGTACTGGATCATCCTCAAGTTCACCGGCGACCCGATCATCAACTGGTTCTACACCTACGGCAAGGTCGTCAGCCCTGAAGACGGCACGCGGGCGACCCTGGCCAAGAAAGTCGTCTGGAACCAGATCCTGAACAACGAATTCAATTTCCGGCTGCGCGGGCTGATCCGCGAATAGCGCACCCTCAGGATTTTGGAGGAGGCGGGGGAGTCCGGAGCTGTACGATGTCCTGCACTCGACGATCACGGGCTTCGCGGATCTGCTTCCGGCGTTTCCAGCGATCCCATGTCCACCACCGCAATGTCTGTGCGAAGGTCACCTTCGGCGGAGGGACGTTACCGGCCGTCTGATGCTGAAAATCATAGCCCTCCCCCTTGTCGCGGTCGGCCACGAATCGTCCATACTGGTGATCGAAGAGCCCCTTATTCGGATCGGCCATTGCAGACTCCGTGTTGGCGGCGCATCCTACATCGGGAACGGGCGCGATGCAACGTTCCCGCGCTCCTTGACTTCTGGATTTCCGGACCTATCCTACAGACATGCAATCAAACCAGGCTCCGCGCATACTCACTCACGATCAGCGCAAGGCCGCGGATGCGGCCTTTGCCGGGCGTCCGTTCGATTCCTCGTGGTCTGGAGCGGCTCGCATGGTCTACAACGGCATTCTGGCCGCCCAGGGCCTTCCCGAACCGATTCCAGCGTCGGGTCCAGCTGGACAGCCGGAACATCCAGCCGTTACCACAGACGGGCCGGAATCGGCTGCGCCGCCTGCGAGTTCCGAGCCCATGTCGGACCGGGGCGACCAGACACCGGATACGTCCCCGACCGCATCCCAACCCAGGACCTTTTCACGCGAAGAAGCCGTTCGTGCCGGCGCCTTGATCGACGTCACACCCATCGCCCACAAGCTGGGACTCCGGCTCCCGGTCACGTTTTCACGGCCGCTCTGGGAGGTGGGCATTACCGCCGCCAGGAATGTGCCGGAAGAAGAATTGGAAGGCCGGGTACGTGACGTCCTCATGGCGTTCCAGCTCAAGCTGGCCGCCTCTCGCGTGGCGAGCCCCTTGGTCGAGTTCCCGGCATTCCTGACGTTTCCGCCCGATGCGACCCCGCAGGCCTGCGTCCTGTTTGCCGTCGCCCATCAGGAGGCCAACGCGCAGATGGCCCTCACGTTCCTGCTGCCGGGCGAAGTCTCGACCGGACTCATTCCGTTCAGTGCCGGCGACTGACACACGTCCGGGGCTGCGCGCGGCTCACGCACCCGCCAGCTGTCTGAGCAATCGCCGCTCGTCGGCTTCACTCTCCACGTCACCATCCAATCGGGCATCCCGCAATCGGTCGAGAATCTTTTTGAACTGCGGCCCGGGCTTGAGTCCCAACGCCTTGAGATCGACGCCGCTCAGCAATGGCTTGGTACGTTGATAGGTCGTGAGATAGGCTGAGACCTGGCGTTTGACCGCATCGGATTTGGCCTTGGCCATCAGCACGAGAAGCGTTTCATCCGCCCGCCCGGTCAACAGGCGATACACGTCGCTCGGCTTGGGCGGAGGCCGGCTCGCCAACCGACGCAGAATCGCCTTGGCCGTCGCATGACCCGCCTTGATCCGTTCGGCATCCGATGCCGACATCCCCAGGCGCTTGATCGTCTCACCGACGGCCTGGGCCGACAGCACCTCCATGAGCGCCACGAAATACACCAGCCAGCCGTCCAACTTCCGATCCAGGTAGAGCAGGCGATACCATCGCATCGCGTCCTCCACCGTTCTCAACAACCCATCCAGCCTCGCAGACCATTTCAAATCCGGATGGATAAATCGCAGCAGGTCCAGCTTGGCCATGCGCGCCACGGCATGGCGCGGCTGGGGCACGGAGAGCAACAGCGTCAATTCGCTCAGCAATCGGTGACCGGACAGGCGGTGAAACAGATCCATCTTCACCGCGCCGTTGATCAGCGCAAGGGTTTCCTTCCCCGAATGGAAGCCAAATCGCTGCTCGAAGCGGATCGCCCTGAAGACGCGGGTCGGGTCCTCCACAAAGCTCAGGCTATGCAGCACGCGGATCGCCTTGTCTTTGAGATCACGCTGCCCGCCGTAAAAATCAATCAACTCGCCGAAGCGCCGGCTGTTCAGACCGATGGCCAGGGTATTGATGGTAAAGTCCCGCCGGTAGAGATCCTTCTTGATCGAGCTTTGCTCCACAGTCGGCAACGCCGTCGGATATTCGTAATATTCGGTGCGGGCGGTGGCAACATCGAGCTTGATCCCATCCGGCATCACCACGATTGCCGTCCCAAACCGCTCGTGCACCTTCACGCGCCCGCCGACCTGCCCGGCCAGTTCGCGGGCGAAGGCGATCCCGTCCCCCTCGATCACAAGATCCAAGTCCAGGTTGCCGATGCCCAGCAACAGGTCGCGGACGATGCCGCCCACCACATAGGCCGGGACATTCAGATGATCCGCCAGCCGGCCCGCTGTCTCGAGCAGGACGAACGCCCGGGCCGGGAGCCGCGCCATCATCAGGCTCCGCACGTTTCTGCGATGTTGCGGCGGCGGCGCCTCCGTCCCCTTCGCCCGCGCATGCGCCGCCGCCAGCACATCGTCATGCAGCGCGCGGAGCAGATCGGTCCGCGTGATCACCCCGATCACCTTTGCACCGCTGACGATCGGCACAAACCGCTGATTCCGTTCGATCATCTGCGCCTCGATCTCGCGGAACGGCGTATCCGGTCCGGCCTGGTACTGATCCGTCAGCAGGAATTCGCCCACCAGGGACTCCGCCAACTTATGGAACAGGGCCTTCTGCACGACCTCGCGAGTGATGAGCCCCTTGTATCGGTCCCTGCCGTCCAGCACCGGCAGCACATTGACCCCGTAGGTGGTCATCGCCCGCTCTGTGTCGGCGACCGTCGTGTCCCGCCCGATCGCTTTCACCGGTTTCGTCATCACATCCCGGGCCAGCAGGGTCGGCCGGTGCTCCTCCGTGAGGAGCTGTCGAATCCGTTCCGCAACTTCCACCAGAGTCCTGCCCTTGACACTGGCCGCAGCCGCTTCGGGATGGCCCCCGCCGCCGAACGCCTGGGCGATCCGGCCCACGTCAATATTTGATGCCCGGCTGCGGCCGATGACCTCGACCTTCCCCTCCATCGCCACCGCCACGACCACGGCGTCCAAGCCCTCCATCTCGACCAGCTTCTGCACCAGATCCGCGAGATCGCCGCGGTACCGATCGTAGGCGCTGGCGGCCAACAACACCTTGCGGCCGTCCAGATAATAGGTCTCCCCGGCCTGCAACAGATCATTGAGCAGCGTGATCTGTTCCGGATCAAGGTGGCGGCGCAACGTATCGGACACCACATTCAGGTCCGCGCCGGATCGCAGGAGAAAGGCCGCCGCATCCAGATCACGCGGGGTCGTAGACGTGTAGGACAGGAAGCCTGTTTCTTCGTACAGCCCGATGGCCAGCACCGTCGCCTCAAACGGCGTCAGGGCGATCCCCTGATCTCGCAGCCGTTCCACGAGCACCGTAACCGTCGCCCCGACCGGTTCCACCGTGCGCAGCTCCGCCCGAAGGGGCGGCCCCGCCTCTCCCGTCGCATCGGAATCGGGATGGTGGTCATAGACATGAATGCTTACGCCCGGATTGGCACAGAGGTGCTCGAACGGCCCGATACGCCCCGGCTCCTGGGTATCGACCAGGACCAGCCTGGTCACCTTGTCCAGATCCAATTCCTTCAGTTTGGCGATGCCAAGGTCATGCACAGCCAAAAAGCTGCGCACGGTCTCATGCGCCCCTCCCGGCAGCGCCAGCGTCGCGCCCGGATAAAGCTTGCGCGCAGCCACCATGGATGCCAGGCCGTCGAAATCAGCGTTCAGGTGAGTCGTGACGAGTTCCACGGGGCCATTCTAGCAGGGTACAGGCCATCCGTTAACCCGCATTCTTCATGAGGGTGCGTGGCGAAACCGCTGAGACGCCTTGCGAGACCGCGCGGAGCCGCGTTGGCGTGGCTTACAGCCACGACATGGGGGTAGCGAAGGGGGTATGCCTCCTTCGTGGGGATCGTACAAGGGGGCTGGCCCCCTTTGTAGGAGCCCGAGAGGCAGGCAACAGGGCCGAGCGGGCGACGGAAGGAAGGCAGCCTTGATCGGGCTGTTGACCGACCGAGCGGCAAGCCCGCCATCCCTTGCTTGGCGTGTACCGCGCGCATTGTATCGTCGTATCGAAATGAATGCGCGCGGATAAAACCCTCACGTGCTTTCTTTCTTAAGTTACGGGCGGAGAGGTGCGTTGCCTCCGGCAGGCTTGGATGCCAAGCCAGCGGCCAGGCTTGTCGGAGCCGCGTATCGGTGGTTGCAGCAGAAGTCGTCATGGATAACGCGGGTTACGCACAGCCTCCCGCTTGCAGTCGGAAGCGGAAGGTGCAATAGTGAAAGCAGG
>DASWIN010000217.1:0-8364 GCA_036397655.1 Nitrospiraceae bacterium
CCAGGCGCCGAAGCCCCGCGGATTGCGGCTCTGGAGATAGACCAGGCCCGGCCCCCGGAACCGGCAGACGAAACCCTCGCCGGAGGTGAAGCTGGAAATCCATCCGCTGGCCGCCTTTTCGATCTTGTAGGACGTCGTGGCCGTCCAGGCGACGAGGTGGCTGTTGTCCACGATGTAGTCCTCGTCGGGCTTCAGCTCCACCTTGTGAATCGCCCCGAAGCTGTTGAGGAGCAATTGCCCCGTGCCGCTGATTTTCAGAATAAAGAACCCCTCACCGCCGAGCAGGCCGCGCGACAAGCTCTGCATTTTACTTTCGATGGTGATCTGCTCGGCCCCGGCGAGGAATCCGTCCTTCTGCACGAGATATTCGTGCACCCCGTCCAATTCGAGCACCAGGATGTCGCCGGGCACCGTGGGGGCCAGCAGCGCTTCCCCGGCCCCGCGCGTCGCCCGGAGCGTCTGGAAAAAGAAGTGCTCGCCGGTCAGCACCCGCCGCGAGAGGGCTTTGAAAATGCCGCCTTCCACCTTACTCTCGACGTCGATCGTCGGCGAAATCGACACCATCGCACCCGACTCGGCCTTGAGGCTTTCTCCTGCGGCCAATTGCACCCGCGCCATCGGAAAGGCGCCCGGATAGAGAATGTCGCTTTTCATGGTCGCTCCTTATTCGACTACGTCCGGCGCGCATTCTGTGGAAGCCGGGACTGGGTGTCAAGCCGTCCCGCGCAGCGCGGGCACACAACACTGAGTTCGAAGTTCGACGTTTGAGGTTGAATGCTCTCTGGCCGTTCTCCCCGCCTCTTCAGTAGCCTCGAACCCCGAACCTCGCACCTCGAACCTGCCTGCGGCAGGTTACGTACCATCCCTCTCTTGAAGAGCACGCGCGCGCGTCGCAAGCTGAAAGAACGGATTGTGTTTGCGGAGGACCGCGCCATGCTACCGGGGTAGCGATCCGCATCCATCGGGTTTCCGCTTCAAGGCGTTCCATCACGGCCTTCCCGGGTCTGTGCGTGCCCGGGAGGGCCCTTTTCTTTTCACCTACCGTCGCAGAGAAAGAAAGGAGGGTCTGCGTCGGCGGGTTGCGCCGCACGGACAGGAACGATTTACAAGGAGGTGCCCCATGAAACCATTCTGGATCACGATGATCGTTGGGTTCGTCTTCGGATTCGTCTCGTCGCTGGCCCTGGCAAACCCCGCGACGCTGCCCGAGCATCCGGGCTACCCGAGCAAGCAGTCGGTGTCGCCCGTAACCGGGCAGTCCCTGGCGAATGACGCCGGGAAGCAGAACGCCACTGGTGAAAAGGCCTTGCGCGAGGCGGCATCATTCGACGACGACCACAGCGTGCAGAATCTGACAGACCCGAACAACAAGCGGATTCTGAAGAACGAAGGGGCCGGCGTGCTGCCGAAGGTGCAGGGGCCGCAGATCAAGATCGAACCGCCGGTGAAGGAAGCGACGAAGGTTACCGCCAGTCCGGATAAGTAAGTGGGGTGAGGATTCAGGGAACGGGGACAGGCGCCAAGAGGTGATCGAATGGGGACAGGCACCAAAAGGAGGGGTGCCAGTCCCCAGGTTAGCGCGTCCGCCCCTTGGGGGAAGCCTTGGGGGGTTCCTTGGACGGTTCGGTGAACGGCCACGCAACGGAGACGTCGAGTTTGGGATCGCCGTCGTCGTCCCTGCGGTTTTTCCCGATGCTGTAGATGACGCCACGGGCGGGATTCATGAGCATCGGCAGTTCCGTGAATGGGTCCGTAAACTTCGATCCCGCTGCCGCGATCCGATTCGGAATCGCCTTGCGCGAAGCGCCGCGCAGGGACGCCGAGACAGTGACCAACCGCAGGCGGGCTTCGGTGTCGAACACCATGCCGACCTGCTGGTCCCAGGCCAGGATGGACCGGCTGGGCAGCAGATTATCCAGCGGATTTGCCGTGTAGTCCATCACCGTCTTCGCCGGCGTCTTCGCGAATTCGTAGAGCAGCGGCGGCTTCGTGAGCGGCTGTTCGGCCGCCTTGAGCAGCGCCTCGAAATGGTCTGCATAGGCATTCAGCGCCCGCTGCTTGGGCAGCGGCAGCCACGCCAGCATCCGTACGAACGGCGACGGATCCTTCACCGCATCGAACAGCACCGAGGTGGCGAACAACTTGGTGTCCACGGCCAGGGCATTTTGCATGGACCAGCGGAGGGACCGTTCGACCTGCTCGAGCGGCTTCGTCAATTGGACGAGATCGGAGACGGTGTCACCGGTGACGTCGGGACGGCTGAACACGCCCGTGAGCAGCGTCAGGTCGTCGTTGAATATCGCAAAGGCCAACTGTTTCACGGGCAGCGTCCGGGCCTGCGCCAGGACCGCGCGCCAGGCCTTTAGATCCTGCTCCAGCCTGTCGATTCCCTTTGCCGGCCCCTGCCCGAATCCTTCGGCCACGTGCAGGCGGTGCGCCGCCAGGATGAGCGCGCAATTCGGCACGGTGAAGGCTCCATAGCCGACGTCTTCGAAGGGCATCCCCAGCCACTGGCGGTACCGTTCCAGCAACACCGGGCTCGCCGCGGTCCATCCCTGTATTTGGGACGCCTCTTTTTGAAATTGCCCGATGGGATCGGGACCCTGCCACCAGGATTCGATGACGGAGGTCTCACCCGGGAAGCGCATCATCGAGGAGGGCGGCTGCTCCCAGGCGCATTGGATCGATTGGGCGCCCGCAGGTTGCTGCAAGCGCTCGTTGCCGACCGCGATCGGATCGCGACCGGCGTCCGCATCGAAGCCGGCGAGCAGCAGATAGGCGTTCTGGCGCGAACCCTGCGCGCTGGGCGGTGGCGAGCCGGCAAAGTTTCGAAAGGTGTCACTCGGGCTATTCTCGAGTAGAAAGCATCCGACCACCAACGCGCCGAATCCGGCGACTGCAAAGCATGTGATGACCACCAACAGGATGACCATCGTCTTGACGGCCTGACCCAGTCCACCGGTCCGCCGGCCGGCGGCCGCCCGTTTCGGCAGTGGCGGTGCGGTGGCCCGTCCCTTGGGAATCGGGGCGCTCTCACCGATGCCTGGCCCGAGTGCCGGTTCAGATACGCCCGCTCCCTTTCGGTTGTCCACGACGAGAAACCCAGCCCCCGTCGCAGGTGATGCTCCGGACGGCGAGTCCGGTGTCGCGCCTGGATCGGCAGCTGCCGGTCCTGGCGGTTGCCATGCTTTCCATTCGGCCCCTTGAGAAGCTGCCGCAGGCTCGGCAGCCGCCGGCTCGCCGGCAGGCTCGTCCGTTTCCGCGGGTTCTTCCCACGGTTTCCATTGCGGTGGCGCGGCCGGGGCGGCTTCGACAGAAGCCGGTGACGATTCCTCAACCGTCTGGGCAGGCGGTTCCGCGGCGACCGGAGGAGGCGCTGGAGGCTCAGGCGGAGGCGCAGGCTCGGGTGCAGGTGAAGATTTCAAGAAACCAAAGAGGGTCTTGGCCAGCGACGGCTTCTCCTCCGTCGGCGGTGGCGGGACCTCGCGTGCCGGCAGGGGCGCCCTCTTCGGGATCGGCTTGGACAGAAGTTCCGTCAAATCGTCCTCGACCATCGGCGGCGGAGGCGGCGACGGCGGGACCTCGCGTGTCGGCAGCGGCGGCTTGGCGATAAACTTTCCCGATGATGCCATCACGTCCGTCAGATCGTCATCCACAAGGGGAATGTCCTCCGCCGCCGCGCGGGGCGGCGGGGCGGGAGCCGAGCGGGCCGGCGCACTCGGTGGAGCGGGCGGCGCAACGGGCGGCGGCGGCGCGGAGGCCGTCCGGCTGAATTTGGTCGGGTCGTATTGCGACAGCGCAGGATTATTTGGAGACAGCAGCTTGATCTTGCCGTAGAGATCTGCGGCGTGGCCGGCTTCATCGGGGTCCGCGTCCTCCAGCAGAATCTGGAGTGCCTTCCCGTATTCGTTGGCCGCGACCATCGCATTGTTGTTGTCCTCGCAGACACGGCCCAGCAACTCGAGAAACGGCACGTAGCGCGGGCCGGATGCCAGGTATTCACGGAGCAGCGACTCGGCCAGCCGGAAATCCCGCATCTGCGTCGCTTCCCGCACGAGCGAGTCGTAGACCGCCTTGGCCGAGATCATGTTGCCCAGTTTGAGATTCAGGGAAGCGGAGAGCCGGCGGTATTCGATGTTGGACGGCTCCAGCGCCATGAGCTCCTTGAGCGCCTTGGAGGCCTGGCCGTACTTTCCCCCCTTGATGTGATGGGTGGCTTCGACAAACAGCTCTTTTTTCTTGTCAGCCGACATCGGACTGCCTCATGTGGATCCGCACCATCGGTCGGGGAACGCGTCGGGCGAGGGTGAGATTAGCATACCTCTGCCTGGCGATGGTATACTGCCCGCCGATTCCCAGAGCAAGAAAATCCGCTTTCTGTTTGATCTCGATCCGGTTGAGTCTTCCAGGCGATTCGTGGTCGACGGGCGCACGCACGGTGGGACGCCATGATGCCAGATTTCGCAGCGATGGATGTCGGCACGCTGGGCCGTGAGTGGTGGCAGCGCTGCCAGCCGCAGATCGGCTACGCCCTGGCCTCCGGCGCACTGGTCGGCCTCCTGATCGGAGGGGGGCTCGCCGTCAGGCAGATCCAGCCGGATACCCTGATTTTATGGAGCAAGTATAAGATCGCGCGGGCCGCGGCCGCGGTCGGCCTGTCGTCCGTACATCTCAAGTGGCCGGGCGAGCGCGGCGAAGCCCTCACCTCCGTCGATGAATTGCTGAAGAGGCCCGGACTGGACGCCTGGGCGGAACCGGTCTCGCAGAAAATCGGCAGCGCCGCCACTCCGTCCCTGATCGGCGGGATCCTGGCCTTCTTGGCGACTCTGCTCTGGAGCGTCTCGCGAGCCGTGCCCGACCGGGTTGTCGGCGGCGCGCCGGAACCGGTCGTGGCCGAAACGCCGCTCCCTGTCGTTCTCCCGTCTGTCCAACCGCCCGAGGAGCGGTCGAGCCCGTTCCATCACGAGACAAAGGCCGAGCCGGAACCTTTGCCGAAAATCGCCGCGCAGGAACCGCCGCCCGAGCGGCCGCCCGATCCGCCGCCGGCGTCGGCGCCACCCCCGATCAAGCCGATACCCCCCGGCGCCGCGTCCCCCGGCAAGTCCAACACATCCTATGAATCCTACTGGGGGCTCACGGAACTCCCATTCGAGAACGTGCCCGATCCCAAATTCTATTTTCCCACCTCGATGCACGAGGAGGCGCTTCACCGGCTCCTCTACGGTGTGCAGACGCGAAAAGGCGCGATCATGCTCACCGGCGAAATCGGCTGTGGCAAGACCCTCCTGAGTCGTGAATTGAGCCTGCACCTCTCCGGCGAGCAATACGATATGGCGCTGATCGCCAATCCGAGCTTGAACACAGAGGACTTTCTGACGGAAGTGCTCTACCAGCTTGGGATTGAACCGACCCAGACGAAGGTGAAACTCCTGCATCTGCTGAATGAGCGCCTGCTGGACAACTATAAGCGAGGAAAACAGACGGTCGTGGTCATTGATGAGGCCCAAACTATCCAGGAGGATCAGATTTTCGAAGAACTCCGGCTGCTGCTCAACTTCCAGCTCAACGACCGCTTCCTCCTGACGCTCGTGCTGATAGGCCAACCGGAATTAAACGACCGCGTGATGACGCTGAAGCAATTCGCCCAGCGGATTTCGATCAAGTACCACCTGAACTTCTTTTCGGCGCAGCAAACCACCGATTACATTCGATTCCGCTTGAAGGCTGTTAAGTGCGCAAGAGAGGGCTTCACTGAGGACGCGCTCGATATCATCTTCAAGCATAGCGGGGGGGTCCCCAGAAACATTAACACCCTCTGCGATCTCTGTCTGCTGATCGGCTATATGGACCGTGCGGCCATCATCGACCGCAAGATCGTGGAGCGCGCCGCCGCCGAGCGGGGCCAGCTTGGATTGTTCTAGCCCCCGAGTCCCGCCGCCCGCCACCATACCAAACTTCGTTTGAGCCGCCGGCTTGGTATCGCTTTATCGTGATTGACGCCGGCGGAGAAACCCCTCCAGTGAGTTTTAATCTCTTCCTCCGTGCGATCAGATTCAACCAGCGGCCTTTGCGCTCTTGATTGACAACTGTCGTCATGGTCAGAATCTCCCACCCGGCCCGCTTCACGGCCCGCTCCAGCTCGGCTTTCCGCCAGCGCGCAAAATAACGGCCCGGGATCCATCCGTCACGAAGGAATCCGGCGCGCCGCCCCTGGGCCACGGTGGCGGCCAGCAGGCCGCCGATGGGCACGCACGCTCGAAGCGCATGAATCAGCCGCGCTGCCTCCGTCTTGGGAAGATGAATTAACGACGCGGCACCCCAGATCGCACCGAAGGAGCCGGGTTTGAAGGGAAGCGTGCGCATGTCACCCTGGATGAGCGGGGCGCGTCGGCTGCGCCGGCGGGCATAGACGAGAAGCGCCCAAGTGCGATCTATTCCGATCGCATGATGCCGTCTGGCCAGGAGGAATCGCGTATCCTGCCCAGCCCCGCATCCAAGATCGAGCAGGGCCGCTCGCGGCCCGGCCAGTTCGAGCAAATCACGGAGCAGCGCCGGGCACCTGGTTGTCCGGCCGCCCCACCGGCGGATGAACGCCTTGGCCTGCGCGGCATAGGCCTCTGAGGTTCGCGCGACGGCGTCCGGCCGGCGGCGCACGGTCATGGCACGCCGGTTGCCCATGAGTTCACCTCACCGCGTGAGAGGACCGCATGCAGAAACAAAACGGGGCCGCCATCCGTGATGACAGCCCCGTCAAAAAAAATCGGGAGGTTACCAGCGGTCCTGCTGGCCGCCCCCGCCTGCGCCGAAGCCTCCACGGCCCCCTCCACCGGATCGGGGTTCCTGCGGCCGCGCCTCGTTCACCGTCAGGGTCCGGCCTCCCATCTGCGTCTCATGGAGCGCCGTGATCGCTTTTTGCGCTTCCTCGGCAGTCGCCATTTCGACGAACCCGAATCCGCGCGACTTGCCCGTAAACTTGTCCGTGATGATCTTGGCCGACTGCACCGCCCCGTGCGCGGCGAAGAGACTGCTCAGTTCCTCCTCGGTGGTGGAATAGGGCAGTCCACCCACATAAATTTTAGAACCCATGCGGGGTCCTCCTTAGAGTAAAAATGACGTCTTGGCTCGAGAACGACAGGACGAAGGGGGGAATCGGCCGAAGGCGCATCGATCAGGCGACCTGGTCTGACTTCCGTCACATTCCCGGGCACAAGGGCACAACCCACGGGCCTTGCGCTCAGATCCGCTTCGCCGCCAGGCCCTGGCGACGAAGTGGCGGCACGGTAGCATGGCTCTTTTGGGAATGCAAGACGCCTCCCCGCCAGGACACTCACGAGTACCGCGCCGAAAGAACGTGCGCTTCTTTACGGATTCTTTATGCCGTTCCTCCCCCATTTGACACCGTTTTGATGCGGCATCGCGTACGCTGCGCAGAACACTTGGCGGATGCGCGGCCATCGTGGAAATCATCAGCGGGTGGTTGCCGGCATAGGCCATTGGGCGCCGGCTCGTGATTGCCGGGCTCTTGCGAATGAAGAACGAGTGCTGGACCCCGACCCCGGTCTCAACGCACGCACATGACATGGGAGGGAGGATCGTCGGTGGGCGGAATGATGAATAGGTTTCAGGCGGGCATGGCCGTGGTATGCGTATGCTGGATCCTGGCGGCCAATGCAGCGGCTCAAGACGCTCCGCCCACGGGCGCACCCCATGCCCCGCCGCCGGACTGGCACTACGGGGCCTATCTTGATCTGAACTACACCGTCGATTTCAATTTCCCGGAAAACCACAAATGGCGGCCCAGAACCACGACACCGCGCGAGAACGAGCTCTCGCCCAACATGGGATTCGCCTACGTGCGGAAAGATATAAGTGCAGATTCGCGATGGGGGATGGAATTTCTGGCGCAGGGCGGCTATGACACAAAAGAGTTCGCGTTCGGCAACGACCGGCCGTTGCTCGACGGTGCCGACACATTGCGCCACTTCGGACGGGCTTATGTCTCCTACCTCACGCCGGTCGGAAACGGATTGACGATTCAGGCCGGACTGTTTGATAGCGTAATCGGTTACGAGTCGCTCTACGCCAAGGACAACATCAACTACACCAGGTCATGGATTGCCGACCACTCTCCCTATAAGATGTTCGGGCTCAACGCCCGGTATCCTCTGAGCAACGAACTCAGCCTCGGGTTGTTCATCATCAACGGCTACTGGCACCTGGCCAACCCCAACAGCCTGCCGAGTTATGTGGCGCAGGCGGCTTGGAAACCCACCAGCCGCCTCTCGTTGACCCAGACGTTCTACTATGGGCCTGATCAGCGAAACACCAGCATTGAATTCTGGCGGTTCTTCTCCGACAGCATCG
>DASWIN010000218.1:0-22855 GCA_036397655.1 Nitrospiraceae bacterium
CACGATTTCACGGACTTCGTGGCGGGTGACCAACTCCTTGATGTGCGCGAGGTCGGCGGCCAGGGACTTTCGTTCGTAGGTTTCAAGCGGCTGCGCCGTCCACCCCAGCTCGTCGCTCAGCGCGACGCCGATGCGTTTCGTACCGGGATCCAGCGCGAGGATGCGTGTCGCCGCCATTTTGTTCTCCTCTATCCGATTTCCTCGGAGTGCGGCTTGGTCCCCTTCGACTGCGCGCGCCTTCTCACCCGCCCACCCCGGCGCGCTGGGACGCGCGCCTTTTCCCGTGGCGCGCACCTTCTGAGCGCGTGCACTTCCGCCCGAGAAACGGGACCGGTCTATCAGCGACCGGTCCCCGTTTCCACACACTTTCACTTTGAGCGGCAGGACGGTCTGCCTTCGACTGCGCGCATCGAACGAGCACCCTTCCGAGGCGTGCGCGTTCTGCGAGCACGGAAGGCAGACCGACCGCCACGCTCACCCTTTTCATCGTGCGCGCTCTGCGAGCACGCAAGGGAAGCCGAGCTGCCTCCCTCCTTCCACTCCGCCGCCCTCAGCGAGCACGGAAGGGAGGCTGACCGCCCCGCTCCCCCTCGCTTTCGCGCCGGCGACAGGCCATCCATTTCTCCCATTCTGCGCACCTCAGAAGCCGGGGGATGCCCTCCCATTCCCTAGCTCTATTTTCCGACTGTTCGCTCGACCAACTCGAATATCTTGTCCAGCGCCATGTCCACGCCCTCCGGATTTTTTCCGCCGGCCTGCGCCATTTCCGGACGGCCCCCTCCGGTGCCGCCGACGTCACCCGCCATCTCCTTGATCAGCTCGCCCGCCTTGAGCTTTCCCGTCAAGTCCTTGGTGACGACCACCAGCAACGACACCTTGCCCTCCTTGACTCCACCAAGCGCTATCACCCCGCTCTTCAGTTGATCGCGGAGCTGGTCGGCCAGGGCGCGCAATTCGCCGGCTTCCATCCCATCCACCCGCTGTGCATGGATTCGGATACCCTTCACCGTGCGCGCGGTCGCGTCTTCCTGCGCGCCGCTGGCCATCTTGAGCCTGACCTGCTCCAATTCACGCTCCTTCTCCTTCAACTGCGCCAGCAAGCGCTTGGTCTTCTGCACCAGCTCAGACGGGGCTGCCTTCAACATCTCAGCAAGCTCTTTAACTTCATGCTCGATCTTCTTGATTTGCAAGAATGCTCCACTCCCTGTCATGCACTCGATCCGGCGCACACCGGCGGCCACGCCGGTTTCCGACACCAGCCGAAAGAGTCCGATCTCTCCGGTCTGCCGGCAGTGGGTCCCTCCGCACAATTCCTGGCTAAACGTATTCACGCTGACGACCCGCACCTGATCGCCGTACTTGTCGCCAAAAAAGGCCAGTGCGCCGGCGGCCACGGCCTCCTGGACACCCATGACCTTGGTCTGGACCTCCTGGTTTTTCCGAATCTGCTCGTTGACCAGCGACTCGATGTCGTCCACGTCACGCGAGGACAGCGGCCGGAAATGAGCGAAGTCGAACCGCAGCCGGTTCGGCGCCACCAGTGAGCCATACTGCTTCACGTGCGGACCGAGCAGCTCGCGCAGGGCGGCATGCGCCAGGTGCGTGGCCGTATGATTTCGCGCCGCATCGTGCCGCGTCACGGGATTGACCGACGCCCGCACCGTTTCTCCCGTACAAATCCGCCCGGCAGCGACCCGGCCCTTGTGCACGACGACGGTGGGAGCGGGCCGCGTCGTTTCCCTGATCTCCACGCGCCCTTCCGGACCGTTGAGGATCCCCTGATCGCCGACCTGGCCTCCGCCTTCCGCGTAAAACGGCGTCACGTCCAGGACCAGCTCGATCTCCTCGCCTTCCGCCGCCTCGCGAACCACACGATCGCCCTTGAGCATGGCCTGCACCACCGCCTCGGCGTCCAACTGTTCGTAGCCGACGAATTTCGGCGCGCGCACCGTCTTGGCCAGTTCCGCCACGCCCGGCTTGGCCGCCGCCTCCTCGAAGGCCCCCGCCTTGCGGGCACGCTCCCGCTGTTCCTCAAGCGCGCGCTGGAATCCCGCCTCGTCCACCGCCATCCCCTGCTCGCGGCAGGCCTCGGCAATCAAGTCCATCGGAAACCCGTAGGTGTCATAGAGCTTGAACACTTGATGTCCGGCCAGAAGTTTCTGCGAGGAGGCCTTGGCTCCGGCCACCATGTCGTTGAGGATCGGCAGTCCCTGGTCGAGCGTGGCGATAAAGCGCTCTTCTTCGCCCTGCGTCACCTCGGCCACGGTCGCCGCCGCCTGCCGCACCTCCGGGTAGGCCCCGCCCATTTGCTCGACCACGGCACCGGTGAGCCCGCCCATGAACGATTCCGACAGGCCGAGCAGGCGCCCATGCCGGGCGGCGCGCCGCAGGATGCGCCGCAGCACATAGCCGCGCCCCTCGTTGGACGGCAGGATGCCGTCCGCGATCATGAACGTGATCGCACGCAGATGATCGGCAATGACACGCATGGAACGGTCCGCGACCTCCTGTTCTCCGTACCGCCGGCCGGCCCGCTTGCCGATGGCCGCCAGCAGCGGCTTGAAGAGATCGCTGTCGTAGTTGCTGTGGACGCCCTGCGCGACGGCAGCCAGCCGCTCGAGCCCCATGCCCGTATCGATGCTCGGCTTCGGCAGGGGGGCGAGTTTCCCGCCGGTGTCGCGGTCAAACTGCATGAAGACGAGGTTCCAGATTTCGATGACCCGGTCCCCCTCTCCGTTCGGCGTCGCATCACCGGGCACGGACGGGCCCTGGTCGTAATGAATTTCCGAACAGGGCCCGCAGGGCCCCGTGTCGGCCATCTGCCAGAAGTTATCCTTCTCGCCGCACCGGAGGATGCGCGCGGTCGGCACGCCGATCTTTTCCCACAGGGTGAACGCTTCGTCGTCTTCGCGAAACACCGTGACCCACAGCCGGTCCTTGGGCAGGCCGACCGTCTTGGTCAGATAATCCCATCCAAAAAAGATGGCGTCGGCTTTGAAATAGTCGCCGAAGGAAAAGTTGCCGAGCATTTCGAAGAAGGTATGGTGCCGTCGTGTATAGCCGACGTTTTCCAGATCGTTGTGCTTGCCGCCCGCGCGCACGCACTTCTGGGCCGTGACCGCCCGCTTGTACGGGCGCCGCTCCTCGCCCAGGAAAACCCGCTTGAACTGGTTCATGCCGGCGTTGGTAAACAGCAGGGTCGGGTCCGCCTGGGGGATCAGCGGCGCACTGGGCACGGACTGATGCCCGTGCCCCTGAAAATACTTGATGAATCCCTGCCGGATGGAGTCCGCAGTCTGACTCATGGCGATTCGCTCACGTCGAACAGCTCCTCAATGATGTCCTCTTCGAACCCGTATCGCCGGAGGAGGCTCGCGCCGCGCCGCCGGTCTCCCGTCGCGCGTCCCAGCCGCCGGACCAGCAGCGCCCGGGCAAGCGCGCGCTGGTTCGTGCCGTCGCAGGCCTGCCGCAACGCCGTTGCGGCCGTTGTCCGGTCGAAGCCCTTGGCCAGCAATTCCGCTTCCAGCCTGGCTTGGCCCATCGGACACTTGGCCAGCCTGGCACGCGCCCATCGCACGGCGTAGGCCTTGTCGTCGAGATAGCCCTGGTTGCGGAATCGGGAGAGCAGCGACCGGGTGCATGCGGCGGAGGCGCCGGCGCGACTGAGGTAGGCCCTGACCTGCGCCTCGGTACGCTCCCGTTGCGCGAGGTATCGCACGGCAGCCAGTTCCAAACTCCCTTGCGTCGGCCGTGGCGACGGAGCGCGGGAAGGCATGACTCAGAGCACCGCGGAACCCGAAACGCTGCATGACGACCGGCTGCGTTTCCGTGCATCGCTCATCGTTCAGCAGGCACCATTCGTCGTTCAGGCGTCGTTCAGGCGCCGTCCAGGCGCCGTTCAGGCCCCCCGCCCTGCGTGGGACCGCTTCTCGTCGGGCCGCTTCTCCTCGGCTTTGGCTTCCGCCCGCTTCTCGCCCGCCTTGACCGGCACGCCGGCCAGTTCGCGCAGTTTGGTTTCGATTTCACGCGCGACCGCCGGATTGGTCTCCAGGTAATCGCGCACCGCTTCCCGTCCCTGTCCCAACCGCTCGCTCTTGTAGGAATACCAGGCGCCGGACTTTTCCATCACTTTCCGCTCGACACCGAGGTCCACCAACTCGCCGGCCTTCGAGATACCCCTGGCGAAAAGAATATCGAATTCCGCCTGTTTGAACGGCGGCGCCATCTTGTTCTTAACGACCTTGACCCGCACCCGGTTGCCGACCACGTCGTTGCCCTCTTTAATGGACTCGATCCGCCGGATGTCGAGCCGCACGGAGGAATAAAACTTCAGCGCGTTGCCGCCGGTCGTCGTTTCCGGATTGCCGAACATGACCCCGAGCTTCATGCGGATTTGATTGATGAAGATGACGGTCGTCTGCGACTTGGAGATGGCGGCGGTCAGCTTGCGGAGCGCCTGCGACATGAGCCGCGCCTGCAGGCCCATGTGCGCATCGCCCATCTCGCCTTCGATCTCGGCCCGCGGCACCAGTGCCGCCACCGAGTCGACGACGACCACCTCGATCGCGCCGCTCCGGACCAGGGTCTCGGTGATTTCGAGCGCCTGTTCGCCCGTATCAGGCTGCGACACGAGCAAATCGTCCACATTGACGCCCAGTTTCTTCGCATAGGACAGGTCCAGCGCATGCTCGGCATCCACGAAGGCCGCCGTGCCGCCGCCTTTCTGCACTTCCGCTATCGCATGCAGGGTCAGGGTCGTCTTGCCGGATGATTCGGGCCCGAAGATCTCCACCACGCGGCCGCGAGGGAGCCCGCCGACGCCGAGCGCAAGATCCAACCCCAGCGATCCGGTCGAAATCGCGGGCACGTTGACCGGAGGTTCCGAGGTGCCCAGCCGCATGATGGCGCCCTTGCCATACTGTTTCTCGATCTGCGCCAGCGCCAGGTCCAGCGCCCGCTTTTTCTCGTCCTTCTCGGCCATGAGTCTCCCCCTTTATGCCGCGCGTCGTCAGCCGCCCGCTCGTGCTCGCTCGCCTGCGTTGATCGCCGCAAATAGAGCCTTCGACCTACTTGCCTATCCGAAATAACCTTCAACTGAGACCATTATACTCAACTGGTTTCACAGGCGCTACGCTTCTTTCAGCGACAGGCGGCACAGCTCTGTATAGACCGCCCCGGACGGCCGCAACTCGCTTTTCATGAGTGACACGGCCTCCACCGGCAGCGAACCCAGCTTCATCTCCTGCTCAAGCAACCCCTCCTGCGACAGGGCCCGCCCCACGTCACGGGATTGCTCCTTGATCCGGGCCAGGGTCAGGTGCGGATGGAACGGCTTCGACTCCGGTGCAAAGCCGATGGCCACCAGCGCGGCCTCGACATCAGCCGCCAGGCGCGTCAAATCGCCGCCGAGGTTTAACAAGCCGACCCACAGCACACGCGGTGCGCGACCGTCAGGGAACGCGCCCAGCCCTTCGGCCTGCACCGGAAACCGGACATGCCTGGCGGCCGCACTGGTCAGCGCGGCCCGGATCTCTCCCACACGCTCTTCCGGGATGTCTCCGAGGAACTTCAGCGTCAGGTGGATTGATTCCGGCTTGACCCACTGCATGCGGACGCCGGGACCGATCGTCTGCTGGAGCCGGCTGCGAAGCTGCCCCTGCGCCTGAGCGAGAGCCTGCCGCAGCGACGCATCCAGCTCGACCGCCACAAACGTGCGGATCATGTGCTATTTTCGCTGCGCGACAGGCAGCCACTGCCGCACAAGGTTCAATGCGGCCTGCGACGCGCGCACTTTAATCGTCTCGCGCGGACCATGGAAACGAAACTCCTTTGCCAGCGCGCCCGTGCCCTTGGCGTCGAATCCGACGTAGACCAGGCCGACAGGCTTCTGCACGGTGCCGCCGCCGGGACCGGCGATGCCGGTCACGCTCAATCCCACATCGGCCCGGCTGCGCGCACGGACTCCCTTCGCCATGGCGACCGCCACCTCCGGGCTGACCGCCCCATGACGCGCAAGGGTTTCCTTCGACACATCCAGCAGCTCCATCTTCGCGTCGTTGCTGTAACACACCAGGACGCGGTCCAGATAATTCGAGCTGCCGGGAATCTGCGTGAGCCGGTGACCGATCAGACCCCCCGTGCAGGATTCCGCCACCGCGATCGTCATCTTCCGTGTCGTCAGGGCACGCCCGACGACTTCCTCCAGCGTCTCCGTGCCTTCGGCGTACACCAGGTCGCCGAGATTCTCGCGCACGGATCGCACGGCCCGCTCGAGCACAGCCATGTCGGACGACCCGCCGCAGGCCGTCAATGACACGGTCACTCCCAGCGGCGATGCCAGGAGGCCGAAGCGCACCCCACGGCGCGACGGCACCAACGGTCCCACTCGGGCATCGAGATCGGCTTCCGGAACCCCGAACGTGTGGAGCAGGCGACGTTCGATCCGTGCCTGCGCGCCTGCCCGGATCGGCTCGGCCACAAACCGGGTCGCGTCCTTGGTAAACATGGCTTTCGCTTCCGCCAGCACGCCCGGCAGTACAATCAACTGGCAGGCTTTCCAGGAAAGACAGAAGCCCGGCGCCGAGCCGACCGGGTTGTCCAACACGGCGGCGCCGGATGGAATGAGCGCCTGTTTCATCTGGGCGGCGGTCGGCGTCCTCCCCCAGGCCGCCAGACGCTCCGTCATCCCCCTCATCGCGTCGGCATGCCGGCGCAGGGGGCGGTGGGTGACACGCGCCACGGCTTCCCGTGTCAGATCATCCCCCGTCGGACCGAGCCCGCCGGTGGTGATCACGAGATCGGCCCGCCGCGCGGCGATCCGAATGGCGTCCATAATATCCGCCTCGTCATCGCCGACGACGGTTTTCCACCGCACTTCGATCCCGAGTGCCGCCAATGCATCGGTCAGAAAGAGCGAATTCGTATCCAGCCGGCCGCCCAGCAGCAGCTCGGATCCGATCGCGATGATTTCCGCCGTCCGCATGCGTCTTCCTCTAGCCCACATCATTCATGACCGATTCTACTGCAACCGCCCATACGCCGCTGCGACGAGCGGGCATGTGGGTTCCACGCATGCCCGCGGACGGACTCGCCCCTCGCGGCCTCAACGTACTGTTGCAAGTATGCCTCGGCCTCTCGGGGCTCCGCGCGCCCGTCTCGCATGGCGTCTTGGCGGTTTCGTCACGAACCGTCATAAATAATGTGGGCTATTCCACCTTCGAAAAATCCACGTCGAACGATACCTCGCCGCCGGCCGCTGGAAAGACCGAAATCCGTGTGGATGCCAGCGGATCGAACTCCTCATATAAAAACGAGGCAACCACCTTGGCTCGGTACGGCGGCGTCTTGGGCCACGTCGGGGCCAGGCTCGCCTGCCCGTCGAACCTGATCTTGGCCGGCTTGATCGTTTTGGATCCCTGCGTCAGTACCATATAGATGTTTTGCGCGAACGTGATGCGGTCGCCGTAGAGCGTCACGCTGACCAGCATCGTCTTGTCGTCGAGTATCTGGCGGATATCCGCCTCGGTCGGTTGTTCAGCACGCAGGGCGAAGTGCGTCGCCATGACGGCAAGGCCGGCCAGTTTCGTCATGAGAAATCCGCGCGGCTTCTGCTCGCTCGCCCCGCCGAACCAGGCATAGAGTTGATTGGGGGGAGTTCTGGCCTTGGCCGCGGCCGCGCCCCGCTCCAGGGCCGCCTGGATGCGATCCGGCGTGGGTTGGACGTCAATGGCTCCGGCCACACCAGGCCACAGGAGAATCCAACCGAGAAGAAGCCCTGACACCACCACGATCCCGCACCGGCCGGGACGATTTTCGGGACGCATCACAGGAGCCGATAGCAGATCGTGCCACCCCTGTCAACGGCTCGGGAAGGCCGGTTGACAACCTCCGCGACCTAGTGATAGAAACGCGTGTTCTCATACGGTCTTCGGTCGCGAGAAGGAGAGCACCATGGGCGGCGAGCCAGCGCAACCTCAAAAACGTCAATACGTCAATTTTGCATTTTACAAGGTTGATCCGGCCTGGCGCCGGCTGCCGGCCGACGAGCGAAGCCGGGGCAAACAGGAGTTCCTCCGTGTCATCGAGGAATACACCGGCAAGGTCCTCGTCATCCCCTATACCCTGGTCGGCATCCGCGGCGAGGCCGATATCATGCTTTGGCGCATCAGCTACGAATTGGAACTCTTCCAGGAAATGACCACGAAGCTGCTGGCGACCGGCCTTGGCAAGTACATCACGACTCCCTATTCCTATCTGTCGATGACCAAGCGGTCCATTTATGTGGACCATCACACGCATGAGGGCCAGGAAAGCAAACGGCTGACCATCGTGCCCGGCAAGTGCAAGTACATCTTCGTCTATCCGTTCCTGAAAACACGGGACTGGTTCCTGCTCACGAAGGCGGCCCGCCAGGGAATGATGGACGAGCACATTGAAATCGGCCACCGCTTCCCAACGGTCAAACTGAACACCACCTATTCGTTCGGGCTGGACGATCAGGAATGGGTGGTGGCGTTCGAGTCCGACAAGCCGGAGGATTTCCTGGATCTGGTGATGGCCTTGCGCGAAACCGAAGGCAGCCGGTACACGCTCCGCGATACGCCGATCTTCTCATGCCTGCATAAGAGCCTGAAAGAGGTCCTCGACACGTTGGGCGGCTGAGCCGCGCGCAGCCGGGCGCGGTGCAGCGTGCGATCCGCCACGTACGGCAGGCGGTCCTGAGTTCCGCTGGAGGTTCCAAGGCATGAAATGTCCAAAGTGCACGGGTCTCCTGATTCAAGAGGACATCCGCGAGCAAAGCGGGCGCTTCCAGGGCTGGCGGTGCATTCAATGCGGACTCCGGTTGGATCACCTCATCGCCCAGAATCGGACCTCCACTCCTCCGGACCCGTCTGAGGAGGACACCGTCGGGACGGCGCCGCGCGGCCGGACCGCCTCCCGGCGACCGACGATAACCCGAAGCAAGCGCGCCGCCAGCTAAGTCTGATCCCCCGTTCCCTTCTCCATGCCCGGTGATGCTCCCACGTCCGACGGCTTCCGGCGGCGCGCCGCTGCCTATTCCGCCCTGCTGCCTGGGCTTGGGCAGGCCGTCCGCGGATATCGCGCGCACGCCGCCGGCATTTTCACCACGACGGCGGGGCTGCTTGGCTGCGCCGCCCTGCTTGTGTCCGCCACCGGATGGGGATCCGCCGCATTCTTCCTCATGCTGCTGGTGCTGCCATGGTGGGTCATTCAAACCTACGGAGCATCCCTTCCGGACCCGCTCGGCTGGACCTCCACTCTGCGAGCCACGTGGACCAACAGCCACGACATCCGCTACCTGGGCGCGCTCTTCCTGCTGACCGCCCTCACGGATCTCTACATTATTCTGGCGCGTCCCGATTACGCGCTGACGGTATTCTGCCTGAAGCCGGGCGGCACATGGGGGCTCCTGGCCAAGGCCCAATCACCGACCCTGCACCTCCTGATCGGGTACGGCTTCCTGCGCCTCCGTCGATGGTCGCTGCTGCTGTATCTGGTCTATGCCGCATTCGGAGTGATGAACGCCTCGGCCAATTACGCCTGTTTCGGCTACGGACGGATTCGCACCGTGTTCCTGCTGTCGCTGGTTGCCTTCACGCTCTACATTCTCTGGCGGAGGAAATGTTTCGCGTCCACGCCGCTTGCGACGCCGCTTTGACAGCATCGCGACGGCTGTGTTATTCAACATTGCAGCACGAGCTCCGTGCGGCAACCCGCGGGACAGCATGGAAGAAAAGAACTACCTGTTCGCCATCCGGCATCCAGACGGCGCCGTGACCTTGTACATCGATGAGGCCTACGCCCAGGAACGGGGCGCCGATCTGTCGAAGCTGGTGAAGGTCGAGATTCCACAGGAACTCTACATCAGCGGCACGATTCAGCAGGTCCGCGAGTACGTGGCCGGCTATTTGGAAGAGATGGGAACAGGCTCGGCCCAGGCATAGCCGGTGCGGGCACGACGCAAACCATGACAACCCGCTTGACAGACGAGATGATCGAATCGGCGATCGGTGCCCTGCCCCTCCAGGGGAGGGTGATGCTCCACCTGTTGCTGCTGCAATACCTGGAGGTTCCGCAGGAAGAGATCGACTTCATGGCTGCGGACCGTCCCGACCCTCGATTCGTGTCCGGGGCCAAGCCGCTCGTCCCGGTCGTTGCGAAAGAGACCATCCATGGGCTCATCAACCGCGTGGCGCAGTATCGCGGTCAAACCCGTCGGAAACGCGAACAAACCTGGCTGCAGATCGAGTGTTTGCGAAAGCAAATCGCGTACGGGGAAGCCTTATGCACCCAGGCTGAACGACTCTTGCGCGAACGGTTCGGCCTCGACTCCGATGCCGTCACCCTGCTGCAGGCGCAGGCCCGTGCGGCGCTGCCCAAGCCGGCGATTCGAGAGCTCGAACGGCAATGGGAGCAGAACGAGATCGCAGAAGAGGACTACTGCCGCAAGCGACTGGCAATCGAATATCAATCCGAACTGCGCAAGCTTGATCGCGAACGCAAGCGACTGGAATCAGCGTTGCGCGATTACAGCATCGTCACCCGCGCGTCTCTGCAGGATCATGAAATCGGACATATCTGGGGCATTCCGGCCGGCACGCTCTCCGCACGAAAAGCCAAGTTTCTTCACCAATACCTGCAGGGGCTCCCGACCGTTCTCCAGCAACCGGGGCAGCCCCCGATTGATCTGTGGAAAGAAACCTTCAAGATCCTGGCCGAACGACCGGTTGAACGATCGGCTGCCGCCTATGACAGTCTCGATCGGACCGAGACGTCCCTGATGGAAAAGTTGAACGCGTTGGCCTCAAAAACGATACCCGAAGACCTGGAGAGCCGGGCCTGGCTCGCCGTGTCCCTATCCTTGTTTGCGCTTCAGCGCCTGTCCGCGCTCCAGACGGAGCGTGACATGGATCGGGAGGCGCTGGAGCTGGTCCTGCTGCACCGTGCAGCCCCGACGCCTAAAGAACAACCAGCCGGGTCGGCCGAACCGGCGCCGGCGGATTCCCCTCCATCGGTCCAAGCCGATGACTGGCGGGAACATGTCCTTCGCAGTATGCGCGGAGAAGATCGGAGATAGGACCGTCGCTTGCCATGGCTCATGGTCACGGAGAGAATGGCCGCCTGACATCTGTGAACGCCCTGTTGTGCCACGGCATGGCGGGTTGCCTTCCGTCAGCCCTGCTTCTCATGCTGGCAGGCGTCTTGGGCGGAACGTCGGTCCTCCATGCCGACGGCATGCTGAAAATGGCGGAGCTCCTGGCCCACCCGGATCAATACGACAAGCAAACCGTTTCCGTGGTCGGAGAAGTGACGAATCTGCAGGTGGCGACGGCACGGGATGGGCAGAACGTGTACGCGTTCCTGCTGAAATCAGGCGGGGGCACCGTGAAAGTCATCGGGTTGGGGAGAACGGCTGTTCGTGACGGCGAGCAGGTCGTCGTCGAAGGCACGTTCAACCGGATGCGGCAAGGCGGTCGAACCGCCGTGCTCAACGAAATCAGGGCTGAACTGGTCCGCCCGCTCGTGCAATTGACCCCTGATCTTGTCGGCTGATTTCATCCTTCAGTCCCATCGAATGACGGCGCTCGCCGGCTTGACGGATAATCGCTTCGCTTGATACAAACAAGCCATGGCGGTGTAGCTCAGTTGGTAGAGCAGCGGACTCATAAGCCGCGGGTCCCCCGTTCGATCCGGGGCACCGCCACCAGCCTTCGCGCCAGCGAAGGCTGCCCGCCATAGCTTCAGCGACGGCGGGCACAACTCTTTCTCGCTGCGGCTGGCGCTACGGCTGGCAAGCCACACAAATTCTGCCGAACCGTCGTCTCTTTATCGCCTTTTCGTAATTGAGGCGGCGGATAATCACCTCAAGTAATTTCTTCCATTCAGATACGACCTTCGGTTGAACCGGCGGCTCATCAGGCGAAGCCTCTCCCAATTGCCGCCGCCGGAGACACCCCTCCCGAGACTTGAAGTTTTTGCTCCCCCACGTGCGAGATTGGTCCTGCTCCTCAATGGCAGTCACCGCATCTCGGCGTCCCGCCTCGGCACCAGATGCACAGCGCCCGCCTTCATCGAGGCCGTAACGGGCATGCCCGGAGACAGGTGCAGATCCTCGACCGCCGACCGGGTCACGACGGCGGAGAGCGGAAACCCACAATCCAATCCGACTTTGACGAGCGCGCCCATCGACGAGATGTCCACCACCCTCCCGCGCAGCTGATTGCGTGCGCTCGTCGTCCCTGTGCCGCCATGCCCGAGCACCACATCCTCCGCGCGAACGCACACGAACACGTCCGGTCCGACGTCCTCCTCCGCCAGGGCATGCAGAGTGACCCCGTCGACCTCCACCGTGGCAAGACCGTCGACTGTTTCACGCACCCGTCCCGCGAGCGCCGTCTCGATCCCGACAATGCGCGCCACCTCCGTATCCCGCGGTCGATTGAAAACCTCCTGCGGCGTCCCGGTCTGCAGGACCTGTCCGCCGCCGATGACCGCCATCTGATCTCCCAATGCCAGCGCCTCTCCCCAATCGTGGGTGACGACCACGGATGGGATGGCGAGTTGCTTGAGAAGATGCCGCAATTCCCCCCGCACCCGCGCCCGCGTCGGCGCATCCAGGGCCGACAAGGGCTCATCCAGCAGGAGCACCCGGGGACGCCGGGCGATCGCCCGCGCCAGTGCCACCCGTTGCTGCTGCCCTCCCGATAGTTGCGCCGGCTTCATCGATTCGATGCCGTGAAGCTGCATCAATGCCAGCACTTCTTCGACCCGCGCCTTTCGCTCCTTCGGCGGCAGGTCGCTGAGGCCGTAGGCCACGTTGCCGGCCACCGTCTCGGTCGGAAACAGGGCGTAGTCTTGAAACATGCAGCCCAGCCGCCGCACCTGCGGCGTCGCCCGGACTCCCGCCGCCCCGTCAAACCACGTCTCCTTGCCGAACCGAATGTGTCCACGATCCGGCTCTTCCAAGCCGGCCAGGCATCGCAGAATGGTCGTCTTGCCCGACCCGGAAGGGCCAAAAAGAATCAGCACGGCCGGCGGATCGACCGGCACCAGGAACCGCGCGTCCAGCGTCAGCCGGCCCGGGAAACACTTCGCAATGACCACGATCATTTCTGCGGCCATACCGCCCAGACCTTCCGATTCATCGCGTAGACTGCCAGCAGGATAAGATAGGAGGCGGCCAGCAGGAGCAAGGCCGTCCTGGCCGCGCCCGCATAGTTCAACGCCTGAACCTCGTCGTAGATATCGATGGAGACGGTGCGCGTCACCCCTTCGATGTTGCCCCCGACCATCAGGACGACTCCAAACTCACCGAGCGTGTGCGCGAAGCTCAGGACGAATCCCGTCACCACGCCCGCAACGGACATGGGAAGGATCAGCCTGAAGAAGGTCGCCACGCGGGATGCGCCAAGGGTCCATGAGGTTTCGATCAAGCGACGGTCCACCTGGTCGAACGCCGAGGCAAACGGTTGGACCGCGAACGGCAGACTGTACAGCACGGAGGCGAACAGCAGGCCTTCGAAGGTAAAGGGCAGCGGGTGACCGACGAGATCCGTGTAGAGCCGCCCGACCGGGCTGTGCGGCCCGATCGCGACCAGAATGTAAAATCCGAGCACGGTCGGCGGCAGCACCAGGGGGAGCGCCACGACCGACTCGATTAGAAACTTCCAGCGCCAACGTGAAAAACTGACCCAGTACGCGATGGGCAGGCCTACGACCAGCAGGGCGATGGCCGTCATCGTCGCCAGTTTTATCGTCAGGCCGATCGCAATCCAGTTCATCACCACCTGCTAGGGAGCCTTGTCGCCGGGCACGACAAAACCATTGCGTCGCATGATGTCCCGCCCCTCGGTCCCCTTGATGAATTCCAGAAAGGCCCTCGCCGCGTCCTGGTTGGCGCCGTTTTTCAGCAGGACCGCCCCCTGCTCGAGCGGCGGATGCGCCTCCGCGGGCACCATCCAAAACCGTCCCAAATCCGTCATCGCCGGAGCCAACGCCAACGACAGTGCGATGATCCCGACATCCGCCGCCCCGGATTCCACAAACTGCGCGGCCTGGGAGATGTTCTCACCGAGCACGAGCTTGGCCCTGACAGGCTCGTAGACCTGGAAATGTTTCAACGCCGCCTCGGCGGCCCGCCCGTACGGCGCGTGCTTGGGGTTGGCGATGGCGATCCGCCGGATCGAAGGATCCAGCAGCACCTCCATCCCGCGCGACTCCACGGCCAGCGCCGACTGCTTCCTGGTCCAGACCACGATCCGCCCGACGGCATACTGGTACAGCGAGGCGGGCACGCCATGGCCGGATTGTTCAAGCTTCTGCGGGTACCGGATATCGGCTGAAAAATACAGATCGAACGGGGCGCCGTTTTGAATTTGTGAAAACAGATTGCCCGACGACCCCAGCGTGAGCCTGACCTCCGTGCCGGTCTGACGTTCAAACTGCGTGATCACTTCCTTGAAGGCAAAATTCAAATCTGAAGCCGCCGCCACCACCACCTCGGCAGCGGAGGCCTGGGCCGCCGCCAGCCACAGGACACAGGCAGCCAGCGCACTGACTGCTGGGATGCCGAGCTTAAAAGAATATTTCATATTGGACCCGCAGTCGGTTTTCGACGAGCGTGCCACCGACGGCATCGAGCGGTGCCGTCCCGAATCCGGCCGGCAACGGGGCGCTGCGCCCCTCGGCAAACCCGCCCGTGCCCATCGCCGTGTTGGAAAATTCGACCACGATCTTGTGATCGTACGTGGATTGAAAATAGTAGCTGGCGGCCAGGCTGGCCTCCTTGATCAAGTCATCGGCCGCATTGGTATCCGGATCCCAGTAGGCATAGCGTGCCGCGAGTTCCAGCCTGCGCGGGATCAGATAATAACCGCTTTGCGCGTACCAGCCGGCCGCATGGCCCAGCCGCAGCCCCTTGTCATGCCGATCCACGTTCTTAAAGTAGTACTCCCCCTGCAGCGACCAGCCGCGATACTTGGCGACGGCGTCCACGGTCCAGGTGGAATAATCGATAATCCCATTGCCCAATTGCCGCCCGTTTCCGAAGGTCGCCAACTGGCGGCGGTTGTTGAGGTTGGCCAGGTCGATGCCGATGCCTCCGTTATTCGTGCTGGTATTGATGGCCGGATTGTAGGCGTAGCCTCCCCCGACCGCCAGTTGCGGGGTTTCCGAATACACCAGGTCGCCCTCTCCATAACCGGGCCTCCCCATCAGATTCCAATTGAGGCGCCCGGCGAGCATGAGCCGGTCGACATCCAATCGGGTGTTGGCGTTGACGTTGCGCTGCGCCGGCGAGGCCGCCGTGCCCTCCGTCGGGCCCTCGCTGACGAAGGTGCCGAGCCGGTTGAAACTCGGCCCGTTCCCGTTGAATACGCCGACATAGTAGTTCACGGGATACAGCTCTTCGTCGTTCATCACGGTGAGGCCGATATCGCGGCGATCCAGCCCGCTGGCCGTGAAGGCATCCATGACCATGGCCCGCTCGGCAAACTGCATGGATGCCGTCGGATTGATCTGCGAGCGATTGAAGAACACCTTGTACTGGCCGAGTTGCACGTTGAGCCAGGGCACATGGGAGGATGCGAAGCTCCAGTCGAGCAGCTGCAGCGAGCCGGGCGCCTGGGCATTCTCCGCCGTCTCGCCCCGAATCTGGATAAAATACTTGAAATCGGGATTGAAGAGATGCCCCATCGCATACAGACGGAGGCGCCGCAGGTTGAACGAAGTCGTCTCCTGCTCGGAACGGCTCGCCCGGTAATCGCCGAACACGCCCAGCAGCTCAGGGAAATTCTTCGCGTCGCCCGGGCTGCGCCAGGCCTCGTTCCGGGATCGCTGCGTCATCCTCCCTTGAAATCTGGCGCGCAACTTCAGGAAAAATGAATTGTCGTTCATCGAGAAGTTGAAGCCCCGGTCGTACCAGGCCTTGAAGCCCGGCTGCAGCAGATACGCGCGTTCCTCGGACTCCCGCACGGCGCGTTCATACTCCTCCTTCGTGATGACTCCCTGCTTCAGGGCCCGCTCCATCAAAAGTTTGATTGCCGGGTCCTGGCTCTCGACGAATACATATTTCCCGTCCTTCTCGACCAGGCGACCGGACTCCACCGCTGCGCAGACCTCGGGCCGAGTTGTCAGCATGAGCATTGCAATCAGAAGAGCGATCGGAGCCATCATCGCGGCCGCCCTTCAGGCACCGTCTGCAAAAACGCGCGGAACTCGACCGCCCGCCGGTGCGTCTTCGGGTCAAGCACCCAGAACCGGCCCGGCTCGAAATACAGCGTATAGGAGCCCGGCGCGGAGCGCGGCGTCGGATAGTTGTAGTCGTAGGGACTCGATCGTGTGAGGGGTTGCTGTGAATGAAAGTACTCTATCGTGATGTGGAAGTAGGCCTCCCGCACCGCAATCCATCCGGCCGTGACATCCCGGTCATAGCGGAGATTCATCCCCGGCGCGCGCAACTCGAAATACACACGCTGACCCGGTTCCGCGGCAGCCAGTGCTTCGGCCACATGCGGGGCAAGAATCGCGATCTCGTCTTCCCTGAAGACGGACTTCGGCGGGCGCTCTTCGGCGTACCATCGGAGCGGCACGCTGACCTGCTCCCGAAGCGACAGGCCCCTCAGGATGGCGCCGATCCCGGCCGCGCTCACTTGAAGCGGATGGGAATAGCCCGCCGAATCCACGTCGTGCTGGAGCATCACCGCGACACGCGGATCGTCGGCGATTACACGCGTGGTGTACGGCAGGCGCGCGCACCCTGTCCCGGCGAGGACCAGCAACGCGATCGCGCATCGTGCCGTCTGCTTGATCAAGAGACGGGTCATGGAGAGGACGCCGGCTCGTACCCCAGCTGCCGAAGCGAGGACTGGGCCGGTGCGGTTCCTGTAAAGTCGAGGAATTCCTGGCACAGGCGCCGATTGGGGCAGAACCGGTCCATCGTGATCGAATGTGTGATCGGAGGCGCCAGGGCATGGCGCGATGTCGCGACAATCCGGACGCGTTCGCGTTCGCGGACTGCATCAGCGCTGAATACCACGCCGGCGTCGGCCCGGCCGTTCAGGATCTGGTCCAGGACCGCCCGCGCGTCGGCCGCTACATCAAGGCGATCCCGCAGGACCGGGCTCAGCCCGAGGGCGTCCAGCAGACGCTTCGTCCGCAAGCCCAGTTCCGTCTCCCGGGGATCGGCCACGGCGACCCGCGCGCCGGATGCCGCGAGCGCTTCGAATGATGCCGGCGCATCGGCCAGGGATTCGGGCACCACCAGGACAAGACGCGTGAGCGCATACGGCCGGCGCGTTTCGGGCATGCCGTAGTATTTCTGCTCCAAGCGATCCAGCAGTTCATCGCTTCCTGGTGCGATGAGATGAATGACCCCCGCCCCGACCGTATGGCGCCCATCATTCTGGATCGCGGCAATGGTGCGTCGAAGATCGAGCCCGGAGTCAAGGTAGAGCCGCACCTGAACGTCCGGATGCGCCGTCTCGAAGGCGCGGGCGACGGCCCCGAGAGGGATGGCAAGGCCCGGCGAGGCGGCAATTACCAGCTGCTCGGCATGGGCCGGCATCACCGTGCAGACGAGACTGAGCACGCACGCGGCCACTCGTGTTCCCATCAGGGCTTCCCCAAGACTTGCACCTTCCCCGTCTCCCGCATGTCATACCCGCCCAGCGCTTCGACCTCGGCCCTGAACGGGCGGCTGACGATCGTCTCCAGCAGGCGCGAAACGCCGTGATGCGCGGACAGGTACGCCGTGGGGATGACCAGGTCGTACCGCTCGTCCTGCAGGGGAACGAAATCCAGACCCAACAACGATGCCGCCGCCTGCACGCCCATGCCCGCATCGCCGCGGCCCTCGGCAATGGCGCGCGCCACCTCAAGATGGGATTTGGCGAGTTGCTGATAGCCCCGCACACGGCCGGTCGTGATGGCCGCACCGGCCAGCTGCTGGTCGAGCAGGAACCTGGCGCCGGACCCCCGCTCCCGATTCATGATCTTCACGTCGCGCCGGACCAGGTCTTCCACGCCCCGCACTCCCTTTGGATTTCCCCGTTTCACCATGAGTCCCTGCTGCCAGGCGGCGAATGTCAGCACGGTGACGTCATGTCCTTTCAAATGCTCGCGGAGGTAGGGAAGATTACTTTCGCCGGACCGACGATCCACGACATGGAGGCCGGCAATGTGAACCTCCCGACGCTTGAGGGCATCGACGGCCGCCGCGCTTCCCATCGTCCACTCAAGCACGTTTCCAGGGTTATGCCGGCGTCGCAGATGGTCGGCTGCCAGCTGGATCGCGGGGTCGCAGCCGGCAATGACGACGGTCTCCTCGATCAGGCGTCGATCCCGAAGCAGGTGCACACGGACCCGCCTCGACTTGGACGCGCGGCCGGCAATGAGCCCGTCCGCCGCGACGGTAAAATTCAACACCTCGCCCAAGGACGCCACCGGACGTGCCAGGACGCGGCCGCCCACGCGCGCCAGGGTGACGCGTGTCCGCGTGGACGTCGCGGTCAACGGTACGATCAAATCCGCGTCGACGACCTCTCTGCCTGTGGCCAGACTGAAGAGATCCTCCACCCGGCAGGCCAGCGCATCCGCCAGACGCAGGGCAACCGCCGTCGTCGGCAGGTACTGGTTGGCCTCGATCGCATGGATCGCCTGCCGCGTGACGCCGGCGACCTCAGCCAGGGCGCCCTGAGTCAGTTCCTTCGCGACCCGCAGGGCCTTGAGGCGATTGTCGAAATGACTCAGCGATTCGGCTTTGTTGTTTTCCCCCATGCTGTTGACGGGAGTATCATAATATATTACATACTGTCAACTATACTGTCCTACCGGGTTGAGCCTGCAGGCCGCTCGAAGTCCGGCTCCTTGACATTATTATTTGAGAAAGCGTAACTGGAGGGAGTGTTCAGTCCCGAATCATCCCGTCTGACAAGGAGGCCCTATGAAACGCCGGTCGAGTCTCTTTCCTACCCTGCTCGCGGTCGCCGCAGTGTCCATGCTTGCGCATCCGTTCGGCGTAGCGGCGGACAACTCGGAAGACATGGCGGTGAAATTCATTCTGGAAACGGTCAAGGCCTTTCGAACCGTCTATTCCAAGGGCGTAATTGAGGAGGCCAGGAAGTCCGGCATCACGCCGAGCGAGAACTGGAAGGCGGATGACCATTCGATCATGCTGAATGCCCAGTTTGTGAAGGCGGCAGGGGCCGAGATCAAGGAATTCGAACTGGGACTCATCGGGCTCACGCCGCTCTACAAGTCCAACCTGCCCAAGACCAAGGCCGAAACCGACGCCCTGAACCAGATGGCACAGAACCCGGAGTTGAAAGTGCTGACCTTTGCAGACGGAAACCAGTTCAAGGGACTGACAGCCGATTATGCGATCGTCCAGGGCTGCGCGGACTGCCACAACACCCACCCGAACAGCACGAGGAAAAACTTCAGGCAGGGCGACCTGATGGGCGCGATCGTGGTCAGAATCAACAGGAACTAAACGATGCGGCACCTCAGGGGAACGACGTCATCCGTCAATGCCACGCCTCATCCGCCTGGCTCCCTGACGGTCAAGGAATTCTTAAACGTCCCGTCTCCCAGCTGGCCGTCCTCGTTCTCTCCCCAGCAGGTAATCGTGCTGGAATCCATCGCGCAGGTATGCTGCCCCCCGGCTGCGATCGCGAGACTCCGCCCCGTCACCATGACGGCATCGACGGGAGACCGTCGATCCTTCCCCGTTCCATCGCCCAACTGCCCGTCATGGTTGCTCCCCCAGCATTTGACATCGCCGGTTGAAAGCAGCACGCAGGTATGCCGCCATCCGGCCGAGATCGCCGTCACGCCGCTCGTCAGTCCCGGGACATCCATGGGGGTGTTGACATCGCTTCGCGTGCCGAGACCCAACTGCCCGTCATGATTGTTACCCCAGCACTTGACTCCGCCGCCTGTCGTCAAGGCGCAGGTGTGCCGCCATCGTGCGGCGATCGCCTTGACGCCGCTCGACAACCCGACGACGTCCACCGGGGCCTGCCGGTCGGTCAGCGATCCATCCCCCAATTGCCCATCGTGATTATTCCCCCAGCACTTGACCCCTCCCGCCTCGGTCAGCGCGCAGGTGTGCCGCCACCCCGCCGTGATTGCCGTCACCCCGCTCGTCAGACCGGTTACGTCCAAAGAAGTCACGCGATCCAGCCTCGTGCCGTCTCCCAATTCCCCGTCATGGTTGTTGCCCCAGCATTTGACCCCGCCGCTCGTGGTCAACGCGCAGGTATGACGCTCTCCCGTCGCAAGCCCCTTTATCGCACTCATCAATCCGACGACGTCCTCCGGCTTGCTCCGGTCCTCCCTGGTGCCGTCCCCCAACTGCCCGTCATGGTTGGTGCCCCAGCAGACGGCTCGTCCGCCGGTGGTCACGGCACACACGTGCCGCCACCCGGACGAGATCGCCGTCACGCCGCTGGTCAGCCCGGCGACATTCACCGGCCTGCCATGATCGTTGCTGCTCCCGTCTCCCAACTGGCCGTCGTGGTTGTTCCCCCAGCACCGGACGCCTCCGGCGGCGGTCAGCAGACAGGAATGTCTCTCGCCGGCCTTGATGTCGACCAACTGAACGGGAGCGGACGGCGCCCCTCCCAGCCAGGCGCAGGACACCATGCTGCAAAGGATGACTGCCGCTGCGCCACTCATCACTCTCCACCCCTGACGCAACGCCAGAGGGTGCAACAGTGCCATGCCTGTCATCGCCTGCCTCCTTTTACAGCTACGCCTGAATGCGCAGTATCGATTACGCCCGATTCACGCCCCCGCCGGCCCATGATAGGATATATGCATAATACGCTTCAATCGGAATGATCTGTTGGTTTATGAGAGTAGATCGTGTAAAAGACAAGAACCCGGAGGGTCGCCCGTCATGGCCCGACATGCCGCTGCACCGATCCTCTTGACCATCATACTCGCTGCCCCCGGGGCCGTTGAGGCGCTGGACTGGGTCCCCACCGAAGAAGAGATTCAGAAATACCGCAAGAGCTGGAATCCCCTGTCACACGGCCCGATGTTGATTTCCTCCCCCGACATCCAACCGAAGGGCCAGTGGTACATTCGCCCGCTGATCTTTGCGCAAATCGGCACCAGCAGTTTCGGAAATCAACTGGAGTTCGCCACCGGCGCACAAGGCGGCCCGGTGCATCTCTACAGCGCGCAGCTGCCGTTTGTCCAGACCGCCTACGGGTTGAACGATCATTGGGAGGTGGGCGCGCAGACGGCCCTGAACACATTCTGGGCGAGGGAGAACGGGCAATCTACGAGCGAAGCTGGTTGGGGCGATACCTCCTTTAGCCTCAAGTACCGGCCTGTCGTCCAGGATCCCGACACCTGGGTTCCAAGCATCAACTGGTTCAATCAGATCGCGTTTCCCACGAGCAAGTGGGCGGATACGGACAAGCCGCCGGGCGGGTTCTCTCCTATCGGCCGCTTTCCCTCGACACGATTCGGAGAAATCAGCCTGACGACCGGGGTCGCGTTTCGAAAGAATCTCAAACCCTACCGCTGGAGCGGCGGTGTGTATTACACCTATTCCACCCCCGGCCTGAAGAACCAATTGGGCGAAGCCACCTACTCCGGCGACCTAGTCAACACCCGTCTGATTTTCGAGCACATCCTGAGCGACAAGCGCGGCTTCGGGTACAATCTCGAATTTTCCACCTTGCACGGGTTGACGCAGCGCATGGACGGTCATCGCCTGAATTCCGGCCAGAAGAGCGGCTTCTCGGTGTTCGGTGTGGAGCCTGCCGTTCAATGGCGGATCGGCGACACGAATTTCCTGGCCGCGGGCGGCGTGCTCTTCACCTTCGCCGGCCAGAACGCCGTCAACGCGATTTATCCGAATATCTCTATCTTCTATTACTGGAGCAAATCAGGAAAGGTGCAGATGCGATGAAGATGCTGATGATCGTGTTCCGCCAGTCCCTTGAAGAAGATATTATGAAATTATTACGGGAGCTTGAGGTCAAGGCATTTACGGAACTGCCTTCTGCGGTTGGGTCGGGCAAAGCAGGGGCAGCCTATCAGTCTTTCGCCTCGCCAGGGGCCAACTCGATCGTGTACACAGCTTTGGCAGAGGATCAGACCGAGCGGGTCGTCAAAGGGCTGCGCGACTTCCGCGACCGGTTGAGCCTGCAACAACACGGAGCCGCCATTCCCCTGCGCGTCTTCACCCTGCCCTGCGAACAAGTCGTGTGAAGAATCGCCGCCGTAATGATTTCGTAACACCAATGCGCTATTCTCGGTTCCTACCATGATCCGCGCGGCGCTCAAAAATCCCTATGCGGTGGTGGCGATCAGCCTGATCGTCGTGATCCTGGGGGTGGTCTCCTACCAGAACATGGTGGTGGACATCTTCCCGGAGATCAACCTGCCGGTCGTGGCGGTGGCCACCTTCTACAAGGGCATGGGGCCCTCCGAGATCGAAGGCGCCATCACCCTGCGCCTGGAGCAGCTCTTCCTGCAGGCCTCCTACGTCGAGCACATCGAGTCCCGCTCGCTGCCGGGGGTCAGCCTCATCAAAATCTATTTCCACTCCAACTACGACGTCAATGCCGGGATGGCCGAGATCACCAGTCTCACCTACTCGGCCCTGCGCTACCTGCCCCAGGGCGTGTTCCCCCCGATCATCGTCAAGTTCGGCGCGGCCAGCCTGCCGATCGGTACCCTCACCGTCAGCAGCGAGACGTTGGGCGAGAAGGAGGTGCGGGACCTGGCCTACTTCGGCGTGCGGCCCCAACTGGCCAATGTGCCCGGGATCTTTGTGGCCCCCAGCTTCGGCGGGACCGTCCGACAGATCACGGTG
>DASWIN010000219.1:0-2495 GCA_036397655.1 Nitrospiraceae bacterium
TCACCGAAAGACTTGGAAGACGCTTCAAGCTTTTTCTTCAGACTTGTCAAGCGATCACTCGCCATGGCGCACCTCCTTTGGCCGCAAGGCCGGTCGTAAGACCAATCTAGGTATTGGTTGTCCCGGCGCGTCACCACGCCATTGGGATCGGTTCAACAAAGAACCGCTGGGATTATGGTCTGGGCAATTTCACGCGTCAAGGGGAAAAGCCCGTTGAAAACGGGCTGGGCGTGGCCGGTAATTTTGGCATCATGCTGTTCGTCGAGTGTCCCAGTACGCGGCCCATTGTCCGCTTTCGCGGAGGGCGACGAGGTTCATGAGGTCGGCCGCGTGATCGGCGTCCCACTTCATGCCGGTCCGTTTCAGGCGGAGCGTCAGGTTTTTGCACATCGCCTCCGTCGGGCCCGAGCCGATGTCCCAACCCCGGGCCAATGCCTGCGGATACTCCACCATCTCCCACCGCTCCACGAGGTACCGCCGCAATCGACGCAGGCTCTCTTTTTGGGCCGGCGAGCGCATCTTCTTGTCCAGCTCCTCGATCGCCGCGAGAACGGAGCGGGCGCCGACGTGCTTGATCTCGTGCAGTTGTTTCTCCGCCCACGTCTTGCCTTCAGGTCCGTCGCCCAGACAGCACCGGGCCGTGGACCAGATGTGCTCGCTGAGGTGAAAGAAGTCCAGCAGCATCGCGTTCAGCTTCTTGAGGCGCTTGAGAATCTGGTTGCGAATCCAGGGCCCGCCGTCGGTCAGCGACAACGTCTCCAGGGCCTGTTCCAGGGCGATCGCGTCGGCATGCTGACCGAGCAACGCTCCGAAACGCTCATGGTTGCCCGCGGTGGCGAAGACATGCTTGCGGGTCTTGGACTGGTCATAGAAGATGCCGATTTTCATTTCCTTGAAACGATCCTCGCTTCCCGGACGAGGCTTGAGCAACGGCCTGGTGTTTCCCACCCCGGCGCGACCGCGCTGCTGACGACGGATGGCATGATCTTTGCGGCGTTTGTCTTTTTCCTGCCGGGTCACGATGCGGACCATGACGCCGTCGGCGCCCACGTAGACGCGCGTCGGCTCACCGAATCCCGCCGTCGCTTCCGCCGCCGACCAGGCGGGTTTCAAGACGCCGCTCTCCCGGGCCCGCGCCGCCTCGCGGCCTTGCGACTCGGTGATTTGACGAAGTCGTTCCTTGCTCACCCGCAACCCGGAGAAGGTACGCAGGTCGTCCGCGCCTTGGGCGAAGTCCTGGATGACGCCCATCGTGCAACACAGTTGCAACGCGCCCGGCGACACCCGTCCCGATTCGATGCCCATCACGGCATCGACCGGGTACTGACCTCCGCACCCCTTCGACCAGAAATAACGGCGGACCAACTCGATGTCGCCGTCCACCGTCAGGACGTGTACGCCGTGCTCACCCTTGTTGCGCAGCACCGCCGGGTCCGCCAACGCCGGGTTCGGAGGGGGAAAAAGTCCCGGCGTGCCGGGACGATTCCGCGTCGATCTTGGCCTGAAGGGCCGCTTGGTAACTCTCCTTCATCACCTCAAGAAACGCATCCCGGAATACAAACTCGCTGGCCGCAATCCATTGCCCGTCCGGCGCCCGCTCCACCGCATCCAACCCCTTCGCGTACGCTTCTCGAAACCGTTCCGTCATCTGATCCATCAAAACATCCCTGTCCATTCCATTCTCCTATCAAGCCAATGACCGTTACCATGATAGGATTCTCGCACCTTCGCAACCCTAGCGCCAGTAAAGTGGGGCGCGAAAAATTCGGGGAGGCCAATAGGAATGGCCACACCCAACGGGCTGGATTTCATTTCGGTAGTGGGATGGTAACCGGACCTGAATGACCGGCCTGATACCCGCCTTCGGCGGGGCAGGCGGCTGAAGCGGCCAGTTGCAATTGCCGTCCCGCGCGGTGACTGCTACGATCGCGTTCTCGTGGTGAATACGATCTTTGGCGACTTGTACTGACGAATGCATACGTAATGAGCGATCAGGAACTGCACACGCAGCGCGGGCAGCGGATCAGGAAGCGGGACGCGATTCGGGAGACGGGGGTCGATCCGTATGGCGGGCGGTTCGAGAATGTCGTTTCGTCGGCCGCGGTGCGCGCGGATGCGGAGCCGCTGAACATCGGACCCGGGGAGCGCAGTGAACTTCGGGCGCGGGTGGCCGGGCGGATCGTTTTGTTGCGGATCATGGGCAAGCTCGCGTTCGTGACCATTCGCGATGGGACGGGGACGCTGCAATTGGGGCTCAGCAGGGCGGACCTGGGCGATCAATGGGCCCTGCTCAAGCAGCTTGACCTGGGCGACATCGTCGGCGCCGACGGCGTGGTGGGCAAGACCAAGACCGAGGAGCTGACGCTGTGGACGGATCAGTTGACGATTCTGTGCAAGTCGCTGCTGCCGCCGCCGGAGAAGTGGCACGGACTCACCGACGTGGACCTGCGCTACCGGCGGCGGTACGTGGATCTGTTCGCCAATCCCGAGGTGCG
>DASWIN010000220.1:0-38165 GCA_036397655.1 Nitrospiraceae bacterium
CTGAATATCACGGGACAAGTTGTCTTGGACTAGACACTTAATCCTTCAGCGCCTTCACTCGATGCTTTGAACCAGAATTACATCCCAAGGTCGAGGCGCACCATAGAGAAGAACTTCAACTAATGGAAATATATAGAAAACTTCGCAAGCGGAAGGGAAACAAAAAATAAGAGTTCGATGATTCGATTCCCTGGCACCCTCTTTGCTCAATTTGCGAATTAGCCAATGCATACACTCCAACCAAAGGAGCAGAGCCATGGCATATACTACCAACCCCGTCATGTTCCGCATTGAATGGTGCCGGCGGCAGAGAGCACAGGCGCGGACGAAATCTGAACTGGAAGGATGGCATGCCGAAGAAGAAGGTCTGAAGGACGCTCTCCTCAATAGAGATCATACGAACGAGTATCGGCATGGTCCACCCGATGTGTTCGAGAGGTATGTGCTGGGCTTCCAAGACGGGCGAGCGTTGATTCGCGCCGCGTGAGCGAGTTCGAATTAGTCAACCTGTACCAATGGGACGCATATGGATTCCGCTCCACACAGGAAGAGCGTTTGTCTCGAACTGCGTCTCGTTACATCTCACGGTCGGTCTTTCCGGGAGGAGAACGATGAACTGCCTACGATGCAACGGCCTTGCAGTCAGTGATGACAGTATCGCTGTGCAGGTCGGTTCCCCATCCAACTCTCATGGCTGGCGGTGTATCAACTGCGGAATGGTCATCGACGAAGTCATCCGTCACAATCAACTGACCTCGCCGGCGCTGAAGATGTCCCAACAACGCGGCCTCCATCGTCAGAGTGGTCATCCGCGACTGCAGTCTCCCCACCGTTGTGTTTCTCGCTAAGCCGTCATCACCCCGTGCAGTGTCTCAAAGACTCCCGCCTCTGTTCTTTCTACAGTCTCACCCCCACTTCATCCAAATGTCTGAGCAGGTCGGCTGGGTCCTGGTAGACCCGGTAGGCGCCGGCGCGCTCCAATTCCTCTCGCCCATAGCCCCCGGAGAGAAGCCCCACCGAGATGGCGAATGCACGGCGTGCGGCGAGCATGTCCCAGACGCTGTCGCCCACGAGGAACGCCGGCGATTCGTGGTTCCGGATTGTCGCCATGGCCATATTATCCTTCCAGTTTGGCCTGCAGCGTGATCGTCGTGTTTAGCAAACGCGAGATGGGGCATCCCTTCTTGGCTTCCTGCGTCGCCTTGTCCCATGCAGCCTGATCCGCTTTAGGCACCTTGCCTTTGACGTCCAGCAGGATATTCGTCACGGTCCATCCGGCGTCGAGCTTGTCGAAGGCGACGGTAGCCGTGGTCTCCAATTTCTCGGGAACCAAGCCTGCATTTCCCAGTTGTGCGGAGAGCGCCATCGTGAAGCAGCCGGCGTGCGCAGCCGCGATCAATTCTTCCGGATTGGTGCCTTTCCCGCTCTCGAACCTCGTGGAAAACGAATATTGCGTCTGTGACAGAACTCCGCTGTCGGTCGAAACAGTGCCTTTGCCGGTCTTCAAGTCGCCTTGCCAAATGGCCGAGCCTTTGCGTTGCATGGTGCGCCTCCTTGTGGTGATGCATGACGGTCAGCAAAAAGACCGCATGCGCGGTTCATGTGCAAGAATAATTTGAGATCCCCTTCATAGCGGAGCAGCTTCATCGTGAACCAGCGCAAACCGCTGTTCAACTCAAATTTTCGGTGCACCTTTGAGCGGCAGAAGGAGGCGGGAGCTATTTGGGTTATAGTTAGACTATGGCTTCCAGGCCGAATGTGCGCGTTGCCGGAGCTTTTCGCCGCAAACGGCGGCGGATTACCTTCAAATCGGCCCGTCGTTTCATCCGGTCGGGATGGCGTACGTTCAAAACCACGGTGGCCGCCTACCCGCCTGCGGTCCGGTTTCTTGCCGGCGCTGTCCTGATTCTATTCGTGTGGTCCGCCGGGAACTGGGTATATCAGACGATCAACAAGCCGACCGAGGTCCTCTTTCCCTTGGACGGCGTACTCGACAAAAGTCCGTCTGAGACGTGGCGGCAGTACGGATCGCTCTTCCGGAAGCACTCGACGGCAGTCATCACACCGGAGTTGCTGGCCGCGCTGGCCCAGGTTGAAGGTGGGGGCAACCCCGTGGCGCGGACCTTCTGGCGATGGCGGCTCTCGTGGAATCCTTTGGAGTTGTACAGACCGGCGTCGAGCGCGGTCGGCATGTTTCAGATCACCGACGCGGCGTTCCAAGAGGCGAAGCGGTACTGTATTCACAATCATGTAGTAGTTGAAGATGGTCGATGGAACGATATGAAATCATGCTGGTTTAACAGTCTCTATATACGTACCATTCCAAGTCACGCAATCGAATTGACGGCGGCGCTGCTCGACCAGCATGTTGCGAGTGCGATAAAACACCGCCGTCTCGCTCCCGCCACTCCGCAGCGAAGACAGGATCTAGCCGCGGTGATCCATCTCTGTGGAATCACAACAGGCAATGCCTATGCGGCACGAGGTTTCCGACTCGCCCCCCACCAACGGTGCGGCGACCACAACGTCCGCAACTACCTCGCGAAGGTCAACGGGATGAGGCGCCAGTTTGCCCGGCTGGCCTCAGCCATCTAGCAGGCTGTTGACAAAGTCCTCCAGCGGCGTTCTCGCGGCGCTCAGAGGCTCAACGTACGGCAGAGAGTACGATTCGCTTGCCGCGGCCTTGCTGGACGGCCTTTCTGAACAGCCTGCGAATGATTGTGAGATCGCCTGTGAGTGGCTGGGCTCCCACGTTCTCGTCGCGCGCAAGTTGTTTGTCAACAACCTGCTAGATGTTCCCGCTTGGCGGCCCTCACTGATCGTGGGTCGAGTCTTGATGTGCGTCAGACGATTCCCGCAACCCGGCTTCTTTCGCGCATCGAGGAACGGTTGACCATGTCTGTCCATCGGCGTAGCATAACTCCCGACGTTCCAGTGACGGTGGCTGCTGTCGTTTCCGCACGCTTCTCCCGTCATCCTGCGCGCCGGATCTCGCCCCAGCCCCCTTCACCCTACGCCGGATTCGCTGTCGTCGCGGATCATCATGTACACGCGGATCCTTTGGAACGGGGGTCCCTATGACGTCTCTCAGCCGCCGTACCTTCCTTCCCCTGTTGGCGCTGATTCTGCTCTCAGCGGTCGTTCTCCTCCTTGTGCCCACACTCATTCACGGCGTTGAAACTCCGTCTGTCCTGCTTTCTGAGGAGGCAACTCTTTCGATCGCAACGCATCATGCCGGGTGGGAAGCTGCGCCTGGTCTATCCTGGATCGAGCACAGAGCCGAAGTGGAAGGGGTCTGAGGGACAATGCCGTGGGCGTCCGAACATCAAAGGGAGGGCCTCATCATGGCTTCACAAGCACCCGTCACCGATCGCATTCTTGGAGCCGTCAAACAGGCACATGGGTGTGATTTGGATACGCTGGCCGAGAGTGTGCCGGAGCTCACCTGGAATCAGGTGTTTCTCGAAATTGATCGCTTGAGCCGGCAGGGAGACATCCTGGTGACCTGCGAAACCGGTGGACGCTACATGATCCAGCTGCCGGAACACAAAAAGGGTCCGAAGACCCATCACGCCATGCCCTGATCGATGAAGAGGGTTAAGGAGATCTGTTACTCGAGAGCCGGTCAGCCGATTCTGTGCGTAATACCTGCTAGCAATGCTTGTGGTGCGCGTGCAAGTTTGCTGCGCCCGCCCTCAAGCGGTGATCCCTGACTGCGCGCATCACGGCCATCGCATCCCGTCTCGTTGTTGACCACCCGGTTGTCTAGAGGCATTCCGACTTGATGGTCCAGGAGCTTATGTGGTTTCCACCGGAAGGGCCAGTTCTTGCGGATGTTCAAGGATTCGCGTCAGCTCTTTCAGAAACTCCGCGCCCATCACACCATCGAGCGCCCGATGATCGCAGGATAACGTAACCTGCATCCTCCGGCCGGCCCTGACACCGTCCGCTGCGACGACCGGCACTACTCGAATGGCGCCCACGGCAAGCGACGCAGCCTGGGGCGGAATCAGCACGGCGAGGAAATTGTCCACGCCGAACATGCCGAGATTGGAAATGGAGAACGTGGCACCCGTGTATTCATGCGGTTGCAGCCGCTTCTGTTTGGCGCGCTCGATGAGCTCTCGTGCTTCCGTCGAGATCGCCTCCAGCGTCTTCGCGCCGCAATCGCGAATGACCGGCGTGATGAGACCATCTTCCATGCCGACGGCTATGCCGATATCGATCCGCGTATAGTGCCTGATCGCCTCCCTGACATACGACACGTTGATGGCCGGATGTCTGGCGAGCGCCAACGCCGTGGCCTTGATCAACAAATCGGTGATCGAGGGGTGCGACCGCCGGCGTTGTTTGAATTGCTCACGGAACTGGACCGCCGCCTCCATATCGATTTCTTTTGTCAGATAGAAATGCGGCACCGGCGCTTTGCTCTGAATTGTGGCCCGCGCAATGGCCTTCCGCATTTGGGTCAGCGGCTGATCGGTTCCGGCCGGTATCGCGGGAGCTTGCGCGCCCGCCACATCGCTTTCGATAATGCGCCCGCCTGGACCGGTGCCGGCAATGGCGGAGAGATCGATTCCGCGCTCGGCGGCAAGCGCCTTCGCGCGAGGGGATGCGATGGGACGGGCCGCCTCTGTGTGTGCGGGCGGCTGGGATACGGGTGCTGCGGCAGTGGGCCTGATTCCTCCGCCGGTCGAGGGCGAGGCCGCGACCTTGTCGGTCAAGGCCGGCGTGATATCTTCATCCGCGTCGGCGATTACCCCCAGCAAGGTTCCGGACGGCACTGTTTCTCCATTCTGCACCAGGATCGTGCGCAACGTGCCGGAGGCAAACGCTTCGAGCTCCATCACCGCTTTGTCGGTTTCAATTTCGGCGAGGACCTCGCCTGCCTCCACGTGATCCCCCTCGCGTTTCTTCCACTCGACGAGCACACCCTCTTCCATCGTATCCGTGAGCTTGGGCATCACAACGCGGCTCGCCATGGCACTCCTCCCGTCAAAAAAGCGACTTGACGGCCTCAATCACGCGCGGCATGTCCGGAATGGCGGCATCCTCCAGCGGACGGCTATACGGCATCGGCACATCTTCGCCGGTCACGCGATGGATCGGGGCATCCAAATGGTCGAATGCAGCCGAGTACACACTCTCGGCAATCTGTGCCCCCAGCCCGCAAAAACGCCAGCCTTCCTCGACGATCACCAACCGCCCGGTCTTTCTGACTGACGAGACGATCGTCTCAAGATCCAATGGTTTCAGGGTGCGAGGATCGATGACCTCGGCCTCGATGCCTTCTCGCCGCAATGCCTCGGAGGCCTCCAGTGCGAGGAGGAGCATCTTCGAATACGCGACAATGGTGACATGGCGTCCGGCCCGTTTCACCTCGGCCGCACCGATGGGGATCGTGTACTCCCCCTCTCCGACCTCGCCCTTTGTGCCGTACAGCAATTGCGCCTCGATGAAGATGACGGGGTTCCGGTCCCGGATGGCGCTCTTGAGCAGGCCCTTCGCATCATGCGGCGTGGACGGCGCAATCACTTTCAAGCCCGGCACATGGCAGAACCAGGCTTCCAGACTTTGCGAGTGCTGGGCCCCCAACTGATGGGCGGCGCTCCCGGGACCACGGATGACAAGCGGTACCGACAGTTGTCCTCCCGACATGTACGGGATCTTGGCGGCGTTGTTGACGATCTGGTCGAGGGCGACAATGCCGAAGTTCATCGTCATGAGTTCCACGATCGGATGGAGTCCTGCCATGGCGGCGCCGATGGCCAGGCCGGTGAAACCGGCTTCGGTGATCGGCGTATCGACGACCCGCTGGGGCCCGAATTCCTCGACAAATCCTTTGCTGACCTTGAACGCGCCCTGATAGTAGGCGACTTCTTCGCCGATCAGAAAGATGCGCGGGTCCCGGCGCATCTCTTCACGCATAGCCTGGTTAAGCGCTTCCCGATAAGACAACACCATGGATCGTGTTACTCCTGGAGCACATCGGTGTGTAAGTCCGACGGGGCCGGAAACGGACTGTCGTCCGCAAATTTGACGGCGGCCGCCACGATGTCCCCGACTTCCCGCTCAAGCTGCTTGAAATCGGCGGCGACCGCCAGATTCTGATTCATCAGGGTCTGCTTCAACAAGAGAAGCGGGTCGCGCTTGCGGTACTCGTCCACTTCACCCTTGGTTCGATAATGGCCATGCGCCGGATCGGCCATCGAGTGGCCCATAAATCGATAGGTCGTGGCCTCGATGAACCAGGGTCCATGCCCCGCGCGTACTTGCTTCACCACGTTCTGCATCATCGAACGAACCGCGATCACGTCCATGCCGTCTACGCGCTCCGCCGTGATGCCGTAGGAACGGGCGGTCTCTGTTACATTTGCATAGAGCGCGATCGCCCGTTCAACGGGTGTGCCCATACCGTAGCGATTGTTCTCACAAACGAAGATCACCGGGAGTTTCCATAAGGCTGCCAGATTGAACGCCTCATGCGCTTGCCCGCTCGGCAGCGCCCCTTCGCCGAAAAAGCAGACCGTGACCAGATCGAGCGCCTGATACTTGCCCGCAAAGGCCAGGCCGGTTGCGAGCGGGATGTGGCCTCCGACGATGGCATAGCCGCCCATGAACCGGTGCGCAAGGTCCACCAGGTGCATGGACCCGCCCTTGCCTTTGCAAAGACCACCGGCTTTACCGAATAGCTCGGCCATCACCTTGCCGGGATCGGAACCTCGAGCGAGACAATGTCCGTGATCGCGGTAGGCGCTGATGACGTAATCATCCGGTCGAAGGGCGGCCACGGCGCCGACCGCAATCGCCTCTTCGCCGATGTACAGATGGAGGAAACCGGCGATCTTCGCGAGGGCGTACATCTCCGCCGATTTCTCTTCGAACCGGCGGATCAGCAACATCTGGCGATACAGGGAAAAGAGGTCCGCTCGGTCCATGCCGGGCATTATGCCTGGCAGGTCGAAGCCGACTCAAGCACGATATGCTGATGTTCTATCCCGTTTGAGGTGGCGGGTTGAATCGTCTCGCCCTGGGCGCGCCGGATAGAAGATAGGGCCAGGCTTTGCTATCCTTACATCCACGAAGTACGGAGCAGCGCCTGGAGTCCCGTTCATGATTCACATCAGACCCGCGGCCGAAGCGGATTTCACTGCCCTGCTTCAAGTCCAGCAGGCCGCGTTCGAGGAATACGCCGCTGTCTACAAAGTCAGCGGGTGGACGACGGAAACGCTCGACAGCCTCAGGGAAGATGCCAGGGAGAAACACATCTTCGTGGCGGAGGCGGACGGCGTCGTGGTGGGATCGGTGCGGTTTTGGACCGTGGCCGGGGTGTGCGTGATCCGGTTGTTATCCGTGAGTCCCGCCCGGCAGGGCCACGGGGTGGGGAAAACGCTGATACGGGAAATAGAACGGGTCGCAACCGATGCCCATAAGTTTTATGCCTGCACCATGTTACACACCGCCCGGAACATTCACTTGTTCATGAGCCTCGGTTACAAGGCGGAATCGATTCTTCCCGACCACTACGACCACCTGGATCTCATCTGCTTCGCCAAATATCGCGAGGCGAGCGCACACGCGCCGAGGTGATGGCGTATGGCAGGAGCATGAACCGTATCTCATGAAGCGGATCTCGCAGCAGGTATGATTTAGGTTAAATCATCCACGATGAGGCATTCGATCTCTTTTACCCGTCGCAGGCTCCGATCGTTCCCATAAAAACGGGTCGCGTTGCGGCCGATGGCAGTGGCCAGTTGAATCGCGTCCGGTGTGCTGAGACGATAACGGGCACGCAGTTCGGCTGCTCTGTCCGCCAGGTTCATGGTGACGGGAACCCACTCGATCTTCGGGTACGTGCTGGTGAGGGCGAAAATCTTCTGTGCGAGTTCCTCTTTCTGCTCGCGATAGGGTTGAACCAGCAATTCCAGGAGAGTCACGGTCGAAGTCACGGCCGGATTGCGTCCTCGCTCGATCCGCTCGAACAAGGAAGCGCACCAGGCCCCGTATCGGGAATGATCTTCGAGAAAATAGATGAAGAGGTTAGTGTCGATGCCGATTCGTTCGCGTTCGTTGGGAAGGCCCTGCACGGAAGGGACCTCTACCATGACCGGCGTTCTTGCTTGAGATAGCCTGGCGGATAGGCGCCCTTGGCAAGCCCTTGCAACGTGCGTGCATACCGTTTGGGCTTGGGCATGATGAGGGTCAGGTCATCCTTCACAACAACCAGCAGCTCGTCACCGCCTTTCACACCCATCGCCTGCCGCGCTTCCTTTGGAATGACGATCTGATTCTTACTGCTGAGCTTCTGAACGGCCATATGGTCCTCCTGTTGTGCTTTACCTTATCACAGTAAGGTAAAGCTGCTCAACATCCCCTGGATCTCATCTGCTTCGCCAAATATCGCGAGGCGAGCGCACACGCGCCGGGGTGACCATGCCGTCTTCACCAATCGGCTTCCAGCCGGTCAAGGATCACGTGGTGCACCACGGTATGCGCGCCCAGCGTCGCCAGATAAACCGCGGTTTCAGCCACGTCGAAGGGATCGATCTGCTTGCTGCGGAGAATGTCTTCCGGTGATGCATCCACGAGATCGTCTGCGACGCCGCCGGGACAGATGGCGCTCACTTTGATGTGATACGGACGGCCTTCATCGGCCAGCGACTTGGTCAATGCCATGATGCCGTGCTTGGAAGCGCTATAGGTGCCCGTGCCCGCCCAGGCTTGCACCCCGGCAACGCTCGACATGTTGATGATGATGCCCCCGCCTTGTTTCTTCATCTGCTGGAAGCCGGCCCGGCAGCAGAGAAACGTGCCGCGCAAATTCACGTTCATCACCTCGTCGAACGCCGCCGTCGTCGTCTCGGCGAGCCGCCCGCCCGCGATGATCCCCGCATTGTTCACCAGAACATCCAGACGTCCATAGCGTTTCACGGTCTCGTCGATCAGACGGCAGACCTGCCCCTCATCGGCCACATCGGTTTGAATCGCCCAGGCCTTCCCGCCGTTCTTGTTGATCTGCGCGGCGGTCTGCTCGCAGAGCGCCATCCGTCTGGCTGTGACGATGACCGTTGCTCCCTCGGTTCCAAATCGCAGTGCGATCGCCTTGCCGATGCCGCTGCTGCTGCCCGTCACGATCGCAACTTTACCGTTCAGTCGCTGCATGAGGTCCCCTTACTCTTCCGGCGAGCCCTGGTCGTCGTAGTATTTTTCGCGATAGATGGGACAGAGGCCTTTCTGCCGGATAGACGCCGTAACGTCGGCGATCATGGCGCTGTTTCCACAGAGATAGACGGCGAGGTTTTTGACCGACGCGATCCGTTCGTCGATCAGCCGCAGGACGCGGCCGGCTTCGCCGGACCACCCGGGGTCGGGACGCGACAGCGTGGTAATGACGATGAGGGGCGAGGTCCGCCTGGCCAATTCGGCCAGCTCGTCTTGATAATAGAGATCCCGCTGGCTCCGCACTCCCCAGAACAAGGTCGCCGGTCGCGGCGTGGAACGCTCTGCGTTGGCCAGCAGCATCGACCGGATCGGCGCGATGCCGGTGCCGCTGGCGACGAACAGCAGGTCGCGTTCAGGATCATCCCGCAGATAGAAATTCCCGGCCGGTCCTTTGAAGTGGGTCTTCTCCCCTACCGTGAGATCGAACAGAAAGCCGGAGCCCGGTCCGCCGGCCACGCGATTGAACAGCAACGTGGTGACGTCCGAACGGCTTGGCGGCGAGGCAATCGAATAGGCCCGCGTGACGAGACGTCCGGTCTCCGGATGCGGCATCTCGAACGAAACAAATTGGCCCGGCTTAAATTCGATGGTGTTCGGTTCGATCAACCGCAGGTCGAGCTGGCGGATGTCGTGCGTCAGATCTCTGATCGATTCGACGTGCGCGCTGAACGTTTCGACCGGCATAGCAGGAAGATTGTAGCAGGATGCTGAAAAGGTCCGCCAGCCGGAATGGAGGATGCCTGACCCGCTCCTTCTTATTTATATCCGACCACCATGCCGTCCGATCCGGCAAGGCGCTCGACGCGCGTGCGCCTGAACCCGGCGGCTTTCATCCATGTGCAACAGTCCGCGCCGGTGAAGTCGAATCCGCCCTGGGTTTCGATAAGCATGTTCAGGCTCATGAGCAGGCCGAAGGTATTTTTCTTGCGGGCGTCGTCGATAAGAGCTTCGTGGACGATCAACGCTCCGCGGGGCGGCAGGGCATCGTAGGCCTTGCGCAGGAGCATCATCTTCTCGTCCAGATTCCAGTCGTGGAGGATATGTCCCATGATGATGACGTCGGACGCCGGCAGGCGGTCTTTGAAAAAATCTCCCGGATGAAAACGCAGCCGCTCTGCGGCGCCTCGTGCCTGCACGTAGGCCTCGAAGATCGGCTGGACCACCGGCAGATCCATGCCGCTGCCGGTCAGGTGCGTGTGCGCCAGCGCAATCTCGACCGCCACGCCGCCTTGGGCGCAGCCGACATCCGTGAAAGTACGGCACTTCTTCCATGGAAACTTTTTCGCAATGACCCGCGCCGACCCGATACTGAGGCCCGTCATGGCCTTGAGAAAACCTTCCAGCCGTTGCGGATCGGCATACAACGTGCCGAAGAAGTCCTCGCCGGTCTTGGCTTCGTTCTGCGGTTTGCCGGTGCGGAGGCCTTCGGTGAGCGAACCCCAGAAGCGGTAGAGCCGCGCATTGCACATTTCGAGTATGCCGCCGACATACGAGGGCTTGCCCCGGTCGAGAAACAGCGCCGTTTCTGCGGTGTTGGCGTAGCGCCGGCCGGTCCGCTTCAACATGCCGAGAGCCACCAGTGCATCGAAGAAATCCCGCGCGCTGCGGGGATGGAGCCGGAGCCGCTGGGTCAAGGCCGCCGCATCGAGCGGGCTTTTGGACAACTCCGTAAACAGGCCGAGTTCGACCGCGCTCAGCAGCGTCTTGGAGCCCCAGAATCCCACACCGAGTTGCATGATCTTTGCCGGCATCAGTCGGCGAATTCTCATCGCGTTCGTCCTTTCGCTTGGGAAAATGTCGACAGGCTACTCACCGCTCAGAACGCTGTCAACAAGTCCAGGATTGCGTCCGCCCGCTCCGCCCGCTAGACTTCCCCGGCGCCTGCCTCTGTGGCGCTGCGCGGCAAGACGTCCCGGATCCGCCGAGTTCACGTTTGCGGAGAGGAGATACCGATGTTCGACTGGCTGGTTCATCCCGAAGCGTGGATCGCACTGGGAACCTTGACGGCGCTGGAAATCGTTCTTGGCGTCGATAACATCATCTTTATCTCGGTGCTGGTCGGCCGGCTCCCCGAAAGCCAGCGGGCCTTTGCCAGAAGACTGGGGCTTGGCCTCGCGATGATCGCCCGCCTGATTCTGTTGTTCTCGATCTCCTGGGTCATGGGACTGACCGAACCATGGTTGACGGTGTTCAGCCTGGCGATTTCCGGACGCGATCTTATTCTGATCGGAGGCGGGCTATTTCTGCTGGGCAAGGCCACGATCGAAATTCATCAGAGCTTGGAAGGGAGCGAGGGAAGCGGTCCGGACGGCGGCGCGGCAGGGCTGGGGATGGTGCTGATTCAGATTGCGCTGCTGGACATTGTATTTTCGCTGGATTCCGTCATTACGGCGGTCGGTCTGGTGGAGCAGGTGTCGATCATGGCAACGGCCATCATTCTGGCGGTCGTCGTCATGCTGATGGCGGCGGAGGCTATCGGAGACTTCGTCGATGAACATCCGACGATCAAGATTCTCGCCCTGTCGTTTCTGATCCTTGTGGGAGTCACTCTGATGGTGGAGGGGTTCGATGTGCATGTCCCCAAGGGCTATATCTATTTTGCCATGGCGTTTTCCGTCGCCGTGGAAATGCTCAATATCCGAATGCGCCGCCCGCGGGCGGCGCCGGTCAAACTTCACGGCCGATACGCAGGCGCCCGGAGCCGAGGGCCGGTGTAGCCGGTCCGTCCTGGGCAATGATCAATGTGTTCCGCCGTACGATGCCGGGATGCTGCCGGAGCCTGTCGCGTGGATCGTCCGCGCGTCCGGTGTTATTCAAAGAGCCGCTTAAACCCCGACTTAATCTGATCCAAGCCCTTGCGAAGATCGTCCTCGAAAGCCGCGGCTTTGGCCTCTATCTCCCGGCGTTTTTCTTTCATGTTGCTTTTGTAAGCCGGCAGCTTGGCACGCAGCTCCTGCATCTTGGATTCCAGCGCGGCTTGCTGTTTGGCCGCATCCTTCCCGACCCGGCCTTTCAACGCTTCCAACTCGGCGTCGAGGGTCTTGGCCCGTTCCACAAGATCATCCCACACCTTACCCGACTCAAATGCCGCTGCCTTGAGTTTTTGATTCGAGGCCGACTCGAAGTCGCGTAGCGCATTCGTCAGTTTTGCGCGCTGCTCTTCGAAGGCGTCGCGGGCGTCCGCTTTGCCGAGTGCCGCGTGCGCACGGAGGTGTTCGAGCTTGGCCCGCACGTCGCCTTCGACCCGGTCGAGCGACTCCCGCAGATGCCGCTGGCGCTGCTCAAGCCCCTTCAGCGCCTGCTCCTTTGTCTGCATCAGCTGCGCATCAAGCGCCAGCATCTCGCGCTCCAACGCCTCCAGCGTTTTGCCGATCGAGGCTTTGAGTTCAGTTATTTTTGACATAGGGCCCTCCCGGCTGCGGTCGGAGATTGTCGATAGGCTACGTCGCGCACAGGACACTGTCAATCGGGTGGATATGATTTTCCAGTCCGTCTGTCTTTTCTGGCTCCCCTCTTGCGCAGCACCTCCGTCTCGCTCCATACTTCCGGCCTATGTCCCTCGCTCCTTCCGGAACCCCCCGTCCGCTGCACGGCCTCGAAGCCGATGCCGCGTTGCGTGCGATCCTGGAAGGCACCGCCACGGAAACGGGACACGGCTTCTTTGCTGCGCTGGTACAAAATCTCGCCAAGGTGCTCGGCACACATGGCGCGTGGGTGACGGAATATTTCCCCGAGAAACGCCGACTCCATGCCCTTGCCTTCTGGATGGACAACCAGTGGGTCAAGGATTATGAAGTCGATATCGCCGGGACCCCCTGCGAGCGCGTGATCGACACTGCCGCGCTGGTCCATTTTCCGGACCGCATCCTGGAGATCTACCCCCACGAAGAAGAATTAAAAGCGGCCGGAGCCGTCAGCTATATGGGTGTGCCGCTGCCCGATACGGACGGTCGCATTCTTGGGCACATGGCGGTGATCGACCGGCGGCCGATTCCCGAGGAGCCGCGGGTCCATGCCATCTTTCAGATCTTTGCCGCGCGGGCCGCGGCGGAGCTCAGGCGGCTGCGGGCCGAAGCCGACGTGCGCGAGCGGGAGGAAAAAGTCGGGCGGCTCCTCAGCAGCGCGATGGACGCGATCATCGAGCTGGACGATCGGCTCCACATCACCCGCGTCAATCCCGCCGGAGAAAAAGTATTCCGCTGTCGGGCGGACAAGATGGCAGGCCAGGATTTCCGGCGATTCGTGAGCCAGGAAGATGCCGTCCGGCTTCTCATGCTGATCACCGAGTTGGATGGGCGTCCTGAAGGGCAGCAATCCCGCTGGATTCCCGGCGGGCTCACCGCCCGTTGTCCCGAGGGTGACTCATTTCCCGCCGAAGCGACCCTTTCCCGTTTTGAGTTGCATCGGCAGAGGTTCACAACCCTGATCCTCCGCAACGTGCACGATCGCATCGAAGCGGAGCAGAAGATCCGATCGCTCACCGCCGAAACCGAATTGCTCCGGGAAGAACTGCAAGCCCTGCATCACGACAATACCTTGCTCGGCGAGAGCCCGGCGCTTCGGCAGGTCTTGCGTGACATCGCTCAAGTCGCGGAGACCGACGCGACGGTGCTGATCCTAGGCGAGACAGGCACCGGCAAGGAACTCGTGGCCCGTGCTATTCATGGGGCCAGTAAACGCCGGGCGGGCCGGCTGATCACCGTGAACTGCGCGGCGATCCCTGCCGCACTGATCGAGAGTGAACTGTTCGGCCACGAAGCCGGGGCGTTTACCGGTGCAACCAAGAAACGCGACGGCCGTTTCGCGCTGGCCGACCAGAGCACCATCTTTCTCGACGAGATCGGAGAATTGCCGCTCGATTTGCAGCCGAAATTGCTCCGCGTGCTGCAGGAAGGCGAGTTCGACCCGGTCGGAAGTTCCTCGACCAGGAGGGTAAATGTGCGCGTGCTGGCCGCGACGAATCGCAGTCTGGAGAAATCCGTCCGTGAAGGAACATTCCGCGAGGATCTGTTCTACCGGTTGAACGTGTTCCCGCTCCGCTTGCCGCCCCTGCGCGACCGTGGCGACGATGTGATCCGGCTCGCCGATGTCTTTGCCCAACAGTTTTCCGCCAAGATGGGCCGAACGATCACTCCGTTGACGGCTGACTGCGCGCGCCGGCTCACGAGTTACAGTTGGCCCGGCAACGTGCGGGAGCTGCAGAACGTAATCGAGCGGGCCGTCATCACGTCGACGGACGGGCATTTGAATCTCGATCGCGCCTTGCCGGAGATCACTCCGGCCTCCGTGCCTTCTATCGAAGAATCCGTCCCTTCCACCGGCGGGATCAGAACGGCCCAGGAACTCGAACAACTCGAACGCGCCAATATCCTGCGCGCACTCGAATCCGCGCAATGGAAAGTCTCCGGTGAAAAGGGCGCAGCCGCGCTCTTGGGAATACATGCCTCCACACTCTCGTCGCGCATGAAAGCGTTGAAGATTCAGAAACCTCGCTAGCCCGGTTCGGGTTGCCCACGCTCCAATCCCTGCCTGCATTTTCACGAGATCTCCCAAATCCTCTCGCGAGATCTCGCAAGTTCCTGAATTTCGTCAGTTGCCGATGGTCCGCGTCTGTTTCTAACTCGCTGAATTTTCATCAACTCGTTTGACTGCACCATGCTGGCACCGATGCTGCTTAGAGCCTCGGCATCAGTCATTCGTTCCGGCAAGGAACAGCGCGATGACGACGATTCACGGAAGCCGCGCCGCCTTGTGGGAACGTGTTTCGCCGGATGTCGCTCGAACGGGTGCAGGGATGAACTGTAAATCGTTCTGCCGGAATGCCGACCGGCTCTTGCTTCGGCAACTCATCACACACCAATACCACCATCAACAAGGAGCGTGCACCATGTCACAGGCAACCATGAGCGGAGTCATCAACGGAGTCGATGTGGATCGTTTGGATCAGACGGTCCAGGCCATCCAGCAGAATCCCGGCCTAGGCACCTCGCAGTTCCGGGCCCTGAATCGCTGGGTCAATGGGGGACACAATCGCTCAACGATCCAGGCCTTTTATGCCGCAGGTCAGGAAGATACGACGCGCGCGAAGCCGTTCGAGCTCGATGCCGACGAACCGCCGATACTGCTCGGGAAGGATCAGGGAGCGAACCCGGTGGAATTCGTCCTCCATGCGCTGGCCGCCTGCTTAACGACCTCGCTCGTCTATCATGCAGCCGCGCGGGGTATTCGCATCGAGTCGGTCGAATCGAAACTGGAAGGAGATCTCGACCTGCAGGGTTTTCTCGGACTTTCAGATCACGTCCGGCGAGGCTATACGCATGTTCGCGCACATTTCACTATTAAGTCAGATGCTTCTGCAACACAGTTAGAGGGACTGACGAAGTTTTCTCCGGTATTCGACATCGTGTCGAATCCGGTGCCGGTGTCGATCTCGATCGAGACCCGCTAGCTCGAAGGCATGGGCGGCTTCGTCGCCGCCCATGCCGTTCCACACTGTGTAACGTCATGCTCCTCGTCCGTGAAATTCTCCTACCGTGCCATCATGATGGCCGGAACCTTCTTTCCCCGCAGTCGGCTGTGTCGATCCGGCACGCAGACTCAGAAACCACAGTCTCAAACGATCAAGGTAGAGATAGACCACCGGCGTCGTGTACAGCGTCAACAACTGACTCACCAGGAGCCCGCCGACGATGGCGACGCCGAGCGGCCGGCGCATCTCAGAGCCCACACCCGTTCCCAGGGCCAGCGGCAGCGCGGCGAACAGGGCCGCCATCGTCGTCATCATGATCGGCCGGAAGCGCAGGAGGCACGCCTGATAGATCGCCTCTTCCGGCCGTTTCCCATGGACCCGCTCCGCATCCAGCGCAAAATCGATCATCAGGATGGCGTTCTTCTTCACAATGCCGATGAGCAAAATAATGCCGATCAGCGCGATCATGCTGAACTCCGTCTTGAAGAGCATCAACGCGAGCAGCGCGCCGACACCGGCGGACGGGATCGTCGACAGAATCGTGAGCGGATGGATGTAACTCTCGTACAGAATACCGAGGACGATGTAGACCGTGACGAGCGCCGCGAGAATGAGCAGCGGCTGGTTCTCCACGGACGCCTGGAAGGCCTTGGCCGCGCCTTGAAAACTGCCCCGAACGTCGCCCGGCATATTGATGTCGCGCATCGCCTTTTCGATGGCCCGCACCGCATCACCGAGCGCCGCCCCGGGCGCAAGATTGAACGACATCGTGACCACGGGAAATTGTCCCTGGTGATTGACGGACAGCAGCGTCGAGGCCGGTTCGAACCGCGCGACCGCGCTGAGCGGCACCTGCGTGCCTGCGGCTGAACGCACATAGATGTCGTTCAGGGTCGAGGGGTTTTGCCAGAAGCGCGGCGCAACCCCCATCACGACGTGGTACTGGTTCAGCGGGGTATACATGATCGAAACCTGCCGCTGGCCGAAGGCGTCGTAGAGCGTATCGTCGATCAGTTGCGGGCTGACGCCCAGCCGCGAGGCGGTGGCACGATCGATCACCACGAGGGATTGCTGCCCCCGATCTTGTTGATCACTGTTCACGTCGACGATCTCCTGCACGTTGCGCAGCTGCCGTTCAACTTTCGGCGCCCAGGTGTTCAACGCCGCGAGATCGACGCTCTGGAGCGTGTACTGATACTGCGCGCTGCTCACGCGACCGCCGATCCGCAGATCCTGGATCGCCTGCAGAAACGTCGGTGCGCCCGGGACCGTGGCGAGTTTGGGGCGCAGCCTGGCCATCACCTGATCCACGCTGAGGTTCCGTTCTTCGATCGGTTTCAGCGCAATGAACATGCGGCCGGTGTTCGTGGTGCCGAAGTGGCCGCCGCTGAACCCGGTAATATTCTCTACAGCCGGATCGCTCCTGATAATCTCCACGACGTCGGTGAGTTTCTGGCGCATGGACTGAAATGAAATATCCTGCGCCGCTTGAATGTTCCCGAACATGCGTCCCGTGTCCTGCTGGGGGAAAAATCCCTTGGGAACGACGGCGTAGAGGCAGATGCTGAACACCATGGTCGCCAGCGTCAGCGCGAGCATGCCGCGCGGATGGCGCAGCACCCAGGCGAGGCTCCCGGCATATCCGCCGCGCAGGCCCTCGAAGAACCGCTCGCTGATCCGATACCACCATCCATGCGTTGTCCCCTGCTCCGGCTTCAACAGCAGCGCGCACATCATCGGCGTCGTGGTCAGTGACACGACAAGCGAAACGAGGATCGCCACCGAGAGCGTCACGGCGAATTCGCGGAACAACCGGCCCATCATCCCGCCCATCAAGAGAATCGGGAGAAAGACCGCGACGAGCGAGAGCGTGATCGACAGCACGGTAAACGCGATCTCCTGCGCGCCGCGCAGGGCGGCCTGAAGCGGCGGCATGCCCCGCTCCCGGTATCGGCTGATGTTCTCCAGCACGACGATCGCGTCGTCCACCACGAACCCTGTTGCGATTGTGAGCGCCATGAGGGAGAGGTTGTCGAGGCTGTAGCCGCAGAGGTACATCACGCCGAACGTGCTGATGAGCGACACCGGCACGGCCACGCAGGGAATGAGCGTCGCACGGGGGTTCCGGAGAAAGACAAAGATGACCAGAATGACGAGAAGCACGGAGATAGCCAGCGTCCGCTCGACATCGTGCAACGAGGCGCGGATCACCGGCGTCCGGTCCACGACCACCGAGAGCGTCATGCTGCCGGGAATGGACGCTTCCAGCTGCGGGAGCCGCGCCCGGACGCGGTCCACGGTCTCGATGATGTTCGCGCCCGGCTGCCGGTAGATGATGACGAGAACGGCGGGCCTGCCGTTCGTCAGTCCGGTTGTCCGCAGATCCTCGACCGAGTGCTCGACGGTCGCCACGTCCGACAGCCGCACTGCCCGTCCGTCCCGGTAGGCCACGATCAGGGGCATATAGTCGTCGATTTCATGGAGCTGGTCGTTGGCTCTGATTTCCCAGGTGCGAGCCCCGTCCGTCAGCTGGCCTTTGGGCCGGTTCACGTTCGTCGCGCTCAGCGTCCGGCGAACGTCGCCCAGCCCGATGCCGTATCGGTTCAACGCCGCGGGATTCAGATCGACGCGGACGGCGGGAAGCGACCCGCCGCCCACGCTGACCTGGCCGACGCCTTCGACTTGCGAAAGTTTCTGCTGCAGGATGCTCGACGCGGCATCGTACATCTTGCCCCGGCTGGCGATGTCCGACGTCAGTGCGAGAATAAGAACGGGTGCGTCGGCCGGATTGACCTTTCGATATCTGGGATTGCTCGGAAGGATCGCCGGCAGATCGCCGCGCGCCGCGTTGATCGCCGCCTGCACGTCGCGGGCGGCGCCGTCGATATTGCGGCTCAACTCGAACTGCAGCGTGACGTTCGTCGAACCGAGCGTGCTTGTGGACGTCATCTCCGTCACGCCGGCGATGCGCGCGAACTGGCGCTCCAGCGGAGCCGCCACCGAGCTTGCCATGGTTTCCGGACTCGCGCCCGGCAGATTCGACATCACACTGATCGTCGGAAACTCGACTTGCGGGAGGGCGGCGACGGGCAGAAACTGGAACGCGATGATCCCGACGAGCGTCACGCCGATCGTCAGCAGCGTCGTGGCGACCGGCCGCCGGATAAACGGGGCCGAGACATTCATGCGGGACCCGCGCCCAGCGCCTGAGGATTGACCGCGCCAGCCCGGCCGGCGCGGACGCGCCGCGCCAGCCGGTCGAAGGCCAGATAGACGACCGGCGTCGTGTAGAGTGTGAGCACCTGGCTCAGAATGAGTCCGCCGACGATGGAGATGCCGAGGGGATGCCGCAACTCCGATCCAACCCCCGAACCCATTGCCAGGGGCAATGCGCCCAGCAAGGCCGCCATCGTCGTCATCATGATCGGCCGGAACCGCAACAGACAGGCTTCATAGATCGCGTCCACGGGCTGCTTGCCTTCCTTCCGTTCCGCGTCCAACGCGAAGTCGATCATCATGATGGCGTTCTTTTTGACGATGCCGATCAGCAGAATAACGCCGATCAGCGCGATGACGCTGAACTCCGTCCTGAAGAGCATCAACGCGAGCAGTGCGCCGACGCCGGCCGACGGCAGCGTGGACAGAATCGTCAGCGGATGGATGTAACTCTCGTACAGAATTCCGAGGACGATGTAGACCGTGAGGAGCGCCGCGAGAATCAGCAGCGGCTGGTTCTCCAGCGAGGCCCGAAAGGCCTGCGCCGTGCCTTGAAAGCCGCCTCGGATGCTGGCCGGCAGCCCGATGTCGTGCGTGGCCCGTTCGATCGCCTGAACGGCGTCGCCGAGCGACTTGCCCGGCGCGAGATTGAACGACAGCGTGACGGCGGGGAATTGCCCCTGGCGGCTCACGACGAGCGGCGCGGTGGTCTCCGTGACCTGGGTAAACACGTTCAGAGGCACTTGGCCCCCGCTGATGGAACGGATATCGAGGAACTGCAGCGCCTGCGGGCCTTTCTGAAATTCAGGCATCACTTCGAGCACCACGCGATACTGATTCAGCTGGGTGAACATCGTCGAGACCTGCCGCTGGCCGAACGCATCGTACAGGGTGTCGGTGATGAGTTGCGGCGTGATGCCCAAGCGCGACGCGGTGCTGCGGTCGATGACCAGCATGGAGGCCAGCCCCTGGTCCTGTTGATCGCTGCTGACTTCGCGCAGTTCCGGGAGTGTCTGCAAAGATTCGACGAGTCGGGGCGCCCACCGGCTCAATTCTTCGGGGTCCGCATCCTCGAGCGTGTATTGATACTGCGTGCGGCTCACACGATTTTCGACGGTCAAGTCTTGCACCGGCTGCAGGAACAGCGTAATCCCGTCCACACCGGCGGCCTGCGATTGCAGACGATGGATGACGTCCATCGCGCCGATCTTTCGTTCCGCAAGCGGCTTCAAGTTGATCTGGAAGCGCCCGCTGTTCAGCGTCGTGTTGATGCCGTCCACGCCGATGAAGGACGAGAGGCTGGCGACGGCCGGATCCGTCAGAATCACGGCGGCCAGAGCCTGCTGCCGTTCGGCCATCGCCGAGAACGAGGCGGACTGCGCCGCTTCGGAAACACCCAGGATCACCCCCGTATCCTGCACGGGAAAGAAACCCTTGGGCACGATGACATACAACAGGACCGTGAGAATCAGCGTGCCCACCGCGACGGCCAGCGTGGCCTGTTGATGATTCAAGACCCAGCGCAACGTCCTTCCGTATCCCGCGATGGTCCGGTCGAACCACCGCTGGGACGCCAGATAGAACGCGCCCTGCTCCTCCTCACGGCGGTATCGCAACAGCCTGGCGCACATCATCGGCGTCAGGGTCAGCGACACCACTGCCGAGATGAGGATTGTGACGCTCAGGGTCACGGCGAACTCTTGGAACAGCCGGCCGACGACGTCACCCATGAACAGCAGCGGGATCAAGACGGCGATCAGCGAGATGGTCAGCGAGAGAATGGTAAACGCGATCTGCCGGGAGCCCTTGAGCGCGGCCTGGAGCGGCGGCTCGCCTTTTTCGATATATCGCGCGATGTTTTCGATCATGACGATGGCGTCGTCCACCACGAAGCCCGTCGAGATCGTGAGGGCCATCAACGTCAGGTTATTCAGGCTGAACCCCATCAGATACATGACCCCGAACGTCCCGACCAGCGAGAGCGGGACCGCGGCCGCGGGAATGACGGTGGCGGACAGCGTGCGCAGGAACAGGAAGATCACCATAATCACGAGCGCCACCGCGAGCAGCAGCTCGAACTGCACGTCCCGGACCGAGGCGCGGATGGACACCGTGCGGTCGGTCAGCACGGCGACTTGGACGGACGGCGGCAACGCGCTGTGCAGTTGCGGCAGCAGCTTCTTGATGCGGTCCACGACGTCGATGACGTTGGCGCCCGGCTGCCGCTGGATGTTGACGATCACGGCCGGCACGTCGTCCATCCAGGCCGCCTGTTTGACGTTTTCCACATCGTCGATCACGTCGGCCACGTCGGACAAACGCACGGGTGCGCCGTTGCGATAACTGACGATCAGCGCCTGATAATCGCGGCTCGACAGGAGCTGGTCCGTGGCATTGATGATGGAGGCCCGGCGCGGGCCGTCGAACCCGCCCTTCGCCTGATTGACGTTGGCCTCAGCCACGACGCCGCGCAGATCTTCCAGCGTCAGCCCGTAGGCGGACAATGCGCGCGGGTTTGCTTGAATCCTCACGGCCGGCCGCTGCCCGCCGCTGATGCTCACCAACCCTACGCCGGACAATTGGGAAATTTTCTGGGCAAAGCGGGTCTCGGCCAAATCCTCGACCTGGGACAGCGGCAAAGTCTGCGAGGTCAGAGCCAAGGTCAAGATCGGCGCGTCCGCCGGATTGACTTTGCTGTAGACCGGGGGGGACGGCAGGTCGCGCGGCAGGAACGTAGAGGCGCCGTTGATGGCGGCCTGAACTTCCTGCTCGGCGACGTCCAGATTGAGCTCCAGCGCAAATTGCAGCGTGATCACCGAGCTGCCGCCGGAACTGGTGGACGTCATCTGATTCAACCCGGGCATCTGCCCGAACTGACGCTCCAACGGCGCGGTGACAGAGGACGCCATCACGTCCGGGCTCGCGCCCGGATAAAACGTCACAACTTGAATGGTCGGATAGTCGACTTGCGGCAGGGCCGAGACCGGCAGCTGGCGATAGGCGATGAATCCGGCGAGCAGAATGGCGGTCATCGACAACACCGTCGCGACCGGCCGCATGATGAACAGGCGGGATGGATTCATGTCCGCTTTCCTGGCTGCGGGTGCTCCGGTGCTGCGGACGGCGCCTCATGTCTCCCCGTCGAAGGGCCGTCTTGGCTCCTGATCTCCACGATGCTCCCTTCCCGCAGTTTTTCGGTGCCGTCGATCACGACGAGTTCATCGGGGGACAGGCCGTTCTCGATGGACGTGTCCTCGGCGTGCGTGATGCCGACGGTCACCGATCTCACGCTGACCGCCCGGTCTTCCTTGACCACGTAGACGAAGCTCCCCTTCGAGCCCCGTTGAATCGCGGCGGACGGCACGATCGTGGCGCCGCGCTTGGTGTCCAACAGCAACCGCGCGTTAACGAACTGATTGGGGAACAGCTCGTTGTTGTCGTTCTGGAACACCGCCTTCAGTCGTACCGTGCCGGTGTTCGGGTCGATCTGGTTGTCGACCGTCAGCAGCGTTCCCGTCGCCAGCTTTCGTTTGTGTTCCCGGTCAAACGCCTCGACCGTCAAGCGTTCTGAGGCGTTCAGCCTCGCCAGCACCGAAGGCAGATTGTCTTCCGGAATTGTGAACACGACCGTAATCGGTTGAAGCTGTGTGATGACCAGCAGTCCGTTCATGTCGCTCGCGCGCACGATGTTGCCGGCGTCCACGAGCCGCAGTCCGACGCGCCCGCTGATGGGCGCCGTGATGCGGGAGTACGTCAGCTGCAACTTCGCGTTGTCGATCTGCCCCTGGTCGGCCTTGACGATCCCTTCAAGCTGCCGGACCAGGGCTTCCTGAGTATCCAGCTGCTGTTTGGGAATAAAGCCCTGTTCCAACAGGCCGCGGTACCGCGCAACATCCAGCTGCGCGTTCTTCAGTTGCGCGCTGTCGCGGGCCATTTGCCCTTCCGCCTGGGTCAACTGCACTTCGAACGGACGCGGATCGATCTCGGCCAGCACATCTCCGCTCTGTACCACCTGGCCTTCTTGAAAGAGGACTTTCATGAGTTGCCCGTCGACCCGGCTTCTCACCGTGACGGTATGGAGCGGAACGACCGATCCGAGTCCGTTGAGATACACGCCGATGTCGCCCGACTTCGCCGCCGCGACGAGAACCGGCATGGTACGGGCGCCGGCATTCTGGCCCTGGCCGGCGCCGCGCGGCTGTGCCACGTCCGACTTCGTCAACAGCGCATAGGCGCCGACTGCGAGCGCGCACGCGGCCAGCAGGCCGGTCAACCAGCGTTTGAGCACCGTTGCAAAGTGTATGGATTCCGGCATGTTTTCCTTCTCGTGTTTTTCGTAAAGCAATGGAGCTGAGAACCTACTCGAGCGGGTTCATGCCCTTCTTGGCGCTCGCCAGATAGTCGAGCGAGATCTGCCAGCGCCGCTGGAGTTTGGCGTAGAGCCCGTCCAATTGTGTTTGTTGCTCCGCAGACAACTTTGTCTTGATCTCGGCGATCCTCTTGGCAAGCGTCTGTTCGACTTCCGGGTGATGCGAGAAGCGCAGCTCCAGGATTTCCACATGGCTACGGCCGACAATCGGCTCAATGTCGGCCTGCTGAGCCGGGGACAAGGACAATTCTCGCGTCAGCAATTTCATCACCCGTTCCTGTTTGGCGGCCGGCCCCCGCTCCCATCGCCGTTCCTGCTCATACTGATGATACAGCGTCATCCCCCCGATACCCGTCAACATTCCGGCGAGGAACAGGACGATGAGTCCACCCCACACTTTCCCTGGCGTCATGGCACGTTCCTCCTCCATACATCCGCCCTACTCCAAGAGCGCCACCGTCGCATCGAATTCACTCGAGAACAGTGTCGAAAGTTCAACCGCGTCCCCGCTGCTGTAAATCAGGACGGAGCCGGTAAACACCACGGCCAGGACGGCGGCCATCGCGGCCGTCCTCCAGACAAGCCGATCCAAGCCCAACGGCATCGTCGATCGTCCCTGTCTCAAGGCCTCCCGGCGGACATCGCGCATGACATTGAGGGCCCAGTCCGGATTGAGGGAGGGGTCTCGACGCGATCGGTGGGCGTCCGACAACACGCGCTCCACTTTCTTGAAGTCTTCGTCATTGAAGGGTGTCATCTTGAAGTTTCCTTTCACGTAACAGTGTGCGCAAACTGTGCCGCGCTCGATGCGCGCGTACCTTCACATTCACCACGCTCCACCCCAACACACGCGCTGCCTCACGAACGGAATACCCGTCGAGATAGACCAGTGTCAGCACGAGGCGGTTCTCAGCCGAGAGACGGCCTAATGCCCATTCCAGCAGTTCCGTCGCCTCCCGCCTGCCGGCCTGCTCACGAAACTGATCCTCCGACTCTGCCGCCAGCACGTGGTCCATCCAGACCTGATGTTCCGCAGTCAGGGCGCTCACCGGCAGCTCCTCCCGGCGCTTCGCCCGCCAGAAGTCATAACACGTCCGTACGGCAATGCCGGACAGCCAATGCTCGAACGGGGTCTGCCTCGAAAAGTTCGACAGGCCGGTGTAGGCCCGGACAAAGACGTCATGCGCAACCTCCGCGACGCAATCGGACGGCACGTGCCGGTTCACGATTCTCGCAACGTGTTGTTGATGCCGGGCGATCAACTCTGCAAACCGGTCGATCTGACCTCGCAACACCTCCTCGATGACATCACGCTCATCGGACACCGGCGTTTGCACTCCAATGACGCTGCGCCGTCACGCCGGCCGGAGCCGGGCCTCCGCATCATACCCCATCGGCGGAAGGGGGCTACACTACAATTCGTGCAGCCCCCGGCAGGATCATCGTGCCGCCCCACGGCTTAGCTGGTCGGAAGGTTCCCGGTCGAATCCTGGAGCTCGATCTCCGGATTGGACGCGATCCCTTCCGCCGTCTTCCCATGATCAGCGTCCCCTATGGCCCGGTAGCTGAACATTCCGGCACGATGGGACTGCCGCATCCGGTCGAAAATAGCCTTCTGCTTCTCGCGCTGCTCGGGAGTCAGGACGGCGAACAGGTCCCTCCTCGCCTTGATCCCGATGAACCGCAAGGTGGCTTCGAAGAGTGCGCGCTCCTTGACCTTGCTTTCGATAACGGAAAGATCGGTTGTGTTGTCCCAGACCAGGGCCCGCAGTTCCCGCTCCGCCACCTGAACGTCCGCACGCGCCCGAATCTGCGCCCGATCCTGGTCCAGTGCCAGGGTCTTCAGCCTGGTGATTTGCTCGTCCGCCAGACCAAGATCCTTCTGATGCTTGAGGAAATAGCGGAGCAGATGCGAGGTCGCTCCCCCGTGCTTGCCATGCTTGCCCTCCTTGGACATTCCCACCGAATGTCCTCCGCGGTAGCCGGGGCTGTCCGCCCACGCGAGGGCGAACGATCCACCGGCCAGTGCCAGAGCCATTGCAACCCCGAGGAACCGTATATGTCGGTTTTGCATCACAACCTCCTTGGTGAATAAGAACGGAGGAGGAACCGGCCCGATACCGGCTTCTTGATCTCCTCCCTATTCACCAAGTCGTCCCGATTCGGGAAAAGGTTACACCCATATCCCCTACGTATCGTGATGGATGCGTCCATTTGCATATGCTACATTCGGGAGGCGGTCGATTCTCTTCAGGCCGATGGACAGCGGAACACCATGTCTCTAAAGACGTTGCGCATCGCCTTGCTCCATCTCGCCCCCATTCCGAGCGATCTCCTGTACAACCGCCGGCTCGTGGAAACGGCGGTCACAACCGCTGCGCGGGAAGGCGCAGCCTGGATTGTCACGCCGGAACTCGTCGTGTGCGGCTATACCTTTGTCGATCGCATCGGGACGGACTGGATCGTGCCGCAACCCGACCCGTGGATGACGCACATGTCACGTCTTGCGTCCCGGCTGCGCATCACGCTCTTCCTGTCCTATCCTGAGCGGGACCGTCATTCCGGCAACCTCTACAACACAGTGTTCGTGATTGCTCCGGACGGCGCGCTGGCGGGCGCGCACCGCAAGATCAACACCCTGAGAACCGGCTCAGAATCGTGGTCGACTCCCGGCGCACAGGCCGCGCCGGTCCCTGCTCATCCCTTCAGCCGCGTTGGAATTCTCATTTGTGCGGATGCGTATTCACCGGGGATCGCCGGAAGCCTGAAGGCTCAAGGCGCTCAATTGCTGGTCTCTTCGGCAGCCTGGGCACCGGGTCTCCATGGCCCCGACGGCGAGTGGGAACAACGCTCGAAAGACACCGGTCTTCCGCTCCTGGTGTGTAATCGCACCGGGCAGGACCGAACACTGAACTTTACCAAAGCTGAAAGCGTGGTCGCCAAAGACGGACGGCGTCTCCTGTCGTTGCAGGCTCACCGCTCCGCTATTTTCATCATCGACTGGAATCTCAACACCCAGAATTTGGCATCCCCGCAGTATCGGCGTATCGATCTTTAGGTAGGCCGGCGTCTCACAGGGAAAGTCTCCTGGGGTTCAACGCTTTCCTAAATGTCCGATGCGTCCGGGCCCGGCTCTACGCGCCGCCAAATAGAGTAGACAACAGGTATCACAAGAAGCGTGAGCACGGTTGAGCTCACCATCCCGCCGATCATGGGTGCGGCGATCCGTTTCATCACATCGGCGCCGGTTCCGGTGGTCCACATGATGGGGAGCAAGCCGCCCATGATCGCGGCCACGGTCATCATCTTGGGCCGCACTCGTTGAACCGCTCCCTCCATGATGGCCTCGCGCAGGTCGTGCGCGGTCGTCAGGCGGCCTTCGCGCAGTCGCCGTTCGTACACTTCATCGAGATAGACGAGCATCACCACGCCCGTCTCCGCCGCCACGCCGGCCAGCGCAATGATCCCCACCCACACAGCCACACTGAGGTTGTAGCCCAGATAGTCGAGATACCAGATGGCCCCGATCACGGCGAAGGGGACGGACAACAACACGATCAGAGATTTTGCCAGCGACTGAAAGTTCAGATACAGCAGCAGGAGTATCAAGGCAAGAGTCACAGGGACAACCAACTTCAACCGTTCTTCGGCCCGCACCAGATGTTCGTATTGACCAGTCCAGATCAGCCGGTACCCAGACGGGAGTGTGACCAGCTCGCGGACTGCTCGTTGGGCGTCTTGGACATAGCCACGCAAATCGCGTCCGCTGACCGCGATCGACACGAGGCCGGCCAATGCCCCGCTCTCGTCTGAAATGGACGGCGGCCCCTGCGTGATCACGATCTCCGCGATTTGCCCAAGTGGGATCTGCGCACCGGTCGGTGTGGGAATCAGCACCCGTCTGAGCCGGTCCGGGTCGTCTCGCAACTCGCGCTTGTAGCGAACGTTGACCGGATACCGTTCTCGCCCCTCGACCGTAGTCGTTACGGTTTCTCCCCCAATGGCTGAGGTGATCACCGCTTGCACATCGCCCACCGTCAGGCCATAGCGGGCCGCCTCGCGTCGGTTTACGATCACATCCAAGTAATAGCCCTCATTGAGCCGTTCGGCGAAGGCGCTCCTGGTACCAGGCACATTCGCCAAGACCTGTTCAATCTCTATGCCGATTCGCTCGATCGTCTTCAGATCCGGCCCTAGGACTTTGATCCCGACCGGACTCCGGACACCGGTCGTGATCATCTCGGTGCGGGTCTGGATCGGCATCCACCAGATGTTCGGAAATCCAGGAATGTGCAGCTTCGCGTCCATCTCATCCAGTAAACGGTCCCAGGTCATTCCAGGCCGCCAGTGCGCTTCCGGTTTGAGGGTGACCGTGATCTCGGCCATGCCGACGAAGGCTGGATCGGTCGCGGTCGAGGCCTTCCCCATCTTCCCGAACACCCGCTCCACTTCCGGGAAGGTCGTGAGCAACTGATCCTGGACCTGCAAGATCTTCGTCGCTTCCGGGATAGAAAGGCCCGGGACGGTGGTCGGCATGTAGAGGATGGTGCCCTCGTTCAGCGGCGGCATGAATTCCGCACCGAGTCGTGTAAACACCGGCACCGTGACGGCCACTGCCGCTACCGCTAGTCCCACTGTCAGCCACCGGACGCGCAATGCGCCGGAGAGGACGGGCCGATACATGGCGATCAGCAGCCAGTTCAAGGGATTCTTGGTTTCCGCTCGGATGCGGCCACGGATCAGGATCATCATCAGCACAGGAGCCAACGTTACCGAGAGCGCGGTGGCAGAGAGCATCGCAAACGTCTTGGTATACGCCAGCGGCGTAAACAATCGTCCTTCCTGGGATTCCAGCGCAAAGATCGGCAGGAATGACACGGCGATCACGAGCAGTGAAAAGAACAGGGGCCGCCCAACCTCTTTCGCGGCAGCGATGATGATTTCAGCCCGGTTGCCTGATGGGGATTGCTCCAACCGTTTATGGGCATTCTCCACCATCACAATAGCGGCATCGACCATGGCTCCAATAGCAATGGCGATCCCACCGAGCGACATGATGTTGGAGGTGATTTTTAAATAGGCCATCGGGATGAACGCGAGCAGCACGGCCACCGGCAGGATGAGGATAGCCACAAGGGCGCTTCGTATGTGAAACAGAAAGACGACCGCGATCAGGCTGACGATCACACTCTCTTCGACCAGCTTTTCGCGGAGCACAGCAATGGCCCGATGGATCAGATCGGACCGATCATAGGTCGTGACAATGTGCACACCCTTCGGCAAGGTCGTTCTGATCTCAGCAAGGCGCGCCTTGACTCGCTCAATGACGGCCAGCGCATGTTCTCCTGACCGCATGATGACGATCCCGCCGACCGTCTGACCCCTGCCGTCCAGCTCGGCAATGCCCCGACGCTGATCCGGCCCGAGTTGGACACGCCCGATGTCTCGCACCAGGATCGGCGTCCCGCGTCCATCCGTCCCGACGGGGATCAGCTCAATATCCTCAACCGACCGCAAATAGCCTCGCCCTCGAATCACGTATTCGGTGCCGGCCATCTCCAAGACGCGCCCGCTCACCTCCGCATTGCTGTTCTGGACCGCGGCGATCACCGTCTTGATGGGCAACCGATAGGCGGCTAACGTGTTCGGGTCCACCTCAATTTGATATTGCTTGACGAACCCGCCGATCGCCGACACTTCTGCCACCCCTGGCACACTTTCCAGTTGATAGCGTAGGTACCAGTCCTGAAGACTCCGGAGCTGTGCCAGATCGTGCGTACCGGATTCGTCCACCAAGGCGTACTGATACACCCAACCCACACCCGTTGCGTCGGGCCCTAGGGTCGGGGTGACACCTATTGGCAACTTGCCGGTAAGCTTCTGTAGATATTCGAGGACACGACTTCTTGCCCAGTAGAGATCGGTCCGGTCTTCAAAGATCACATACACATAGGAGACGCCGTATTCCGAGACACCTCGGACTCGTTTGACCCTGGGTCCCGCGAGTAGAGAAGTCACAACCGGGTAGGTGATCTGATCTTCAATGAGGGTTGGGCTTCGCCCCTGCCACTCGGTGTAGACGATCACCTGAACATCGGACAGGTCCGGAATCGCATCCAGTGGAACCTGAAACACTGCCCAAACTCCCCAGGCTGCCAACAGCAACACACAGAGAATGACCAGGGTCGGATTGCGGGCGCTCCCTTCAATGAGTCGCGCGATCATGATTGACTACATGCCTCCCCCAGCAACTGTGATTTGAAACTTTTCGACGATCGGCGTCCGCCCGGGTACAGCTACATGAACCGTCACCACCCAGTCGCCGCCCATGCCGAACATCACCTTGCCTTCGTAGAGCCCTTCCTTGATGTGTGAAGCTGCGGCCTTGGAATCGGTCATGCCCGGCATCGGCATGGTATAGACGAACATGACTTGCGCATTGGGCACTGGCTGGCCGGCCTGATCCGCCGCCTTGAGCCTGAGGAGAACCTCACCGGCCTTAGGCGTTTCGGGAAGGGTCGTGAAGGTCAGGACGTATCCGGCTACCTTGCGAGTTTCAGAGACGGCTTTGGCTGAGTCCGAGGCCATGCCAGACATCCCGCTCATGCCCTTCATGCCTTGCATTCCCTCCATGCCTTCCATCTTGGCTTCATAGGCACCGCTCATTTGCCAATCAGCCATGCCGATTCGGCCCATCATGGCTTGCATGCTGGACGCTGAGGTCAATTTGCTCTCTGCATCCAGCAAAAAGTTGGCCGAGGTCACGATCCGATCTCCCTCTTTGAGTCCTTCCATCACTTCCACATAATCCTGGCTGCGACGCCCCAGCTTGACTGAAGCAGGCTCATACCGGCCTTGCCCCCGATCCATGAACACGAGTTGGCGGAGCCCAGTATCCAACACGGCTTCCTTTGGCACGACTAAGGTCTTGATCGCAGCCGTCTGCAAGATCACGTTTCCAAACATGCCGGGCTTCAGTTTCAGTCCAGGATTCGGCAACTCCAGACGCACCCGCACCGTGCGGGCCTCGGTATTTAATGTTGGGTAGATGTACGCCACCGTGCCCCGAAACGTTTCCCCTGGATAGGCCGCGAACGTGACCGTTGCCTGCTGACCAACTTTTGCGGCCACCACTTCCGATTCGTAAATATCGGCATGGATCCAGACCGTGGAGAGATCCGCTATCTCGTACAGCGTCGTACCTGGTTCCACATATTTCCCCGGCAAGGCTTCTCGTGTGAGGACGATCCCAGAGGAAGGGGCATAGACCGTGAGCACCGGCTCTGCATTGCCACGACGCTCCAGCGCCGTGATTTGCGCATTGCTCACATCCCAGAGACGAAGCCGATCTCGTGCACTCACCACGAGGGCTGCCGCATTCGCTTTCGCGTCGGCCAGCGGACTGGCAGCCAATTGTGCCTCCGTCTTGACCGCCAACAGGTATTCGTCCTGTGTGGTCAGAAGGTCCGGCGAGTAGAGGGTGAAGAGCGGTTCGCCCTTGCGCACCTGTTTGCCAATCGAATTCACGAAAACCTCTCTAACCCACCCAGGTATTTTCAGTGTGACCTGGGTAAAACCCCGTTCGTCGTAACCGACCGTGCCGACCGTGCGAATCTCTTCCTCCAAGGTCGCGCGGGCAGCCAGAGCACTGCGGACACCGATCAACTGTCTCGCCACAGTCGGAACAGCCACAGCTCCGGAGGGAGCGGCGGACATGCCCGGCATAGGTTCCGTGTCTTTCATGTCCATCTGCTTCATGTCTCTCATCTCATCTGCCCGCTCTGAAGATCCCGAGGCGCCCCTCTTTTCCATAGTCATCCCAGACATGTCGCCCATCATCCAATGTGCAGCGAAGAATCCGGCGATGAGTCCGATGAACAGGCTGACTGCTGCAATACCTACAACAATGCCCTTTCTCCGCATGTCGTGATTCATGGCGTATTCCTCCCTTTCAGCTGTTTCCATTCAGATCAGTTCCGATCACCTGTTCTAGTTCTGCGAGTCGGTGCTCCCGCTCGACCAGCGCTCGGTAGTATTCAAGCTGAAATCCTCGCCAGGCCCGGTCGGCTTCGATCAGATCCAGAAAGCCGGTTCTTCCTGTGCGATAACCGGCCCGCGCGGCCGCCACGCCTTGTTCTGCTTGTGGCAACACGGTGGTCCGGTACAGCACGGCCACTTCCCAACTGGCCCGGACTTTGGCCAGCAGATCCCGGATCTGGAAGCGGGTCAGGTTTTCCAATGTGCGGAAATCGGCGCGCGCGGCCGCAACCGTCGCGGCAGCTTCCTGCACGGCAGCGTCATACTTCGGTTTGGTCCAGAACGCGAAGGGAAGATTGATCGACAGCACCGCGCCGAACCCGTCGTTCCGCTGAAAGTTCTGGAAGCGCTGAAAGGCCACGCCGAAGTCCGGATAGTACTGACGCTGGGCCAGCGCGTGAGACTGCTTGTTCCGTTGAATCTCCAGGTCGGCGGCCTTGAGCTCGGGTCTGGTAGTCGTCGCCGCCCTATAGAGGTCTTCAAGGTCCTGGTCGAACCGCCCCTCATGCGGCTCCTGTGGAGGCGCAAGCGGAAACCGTGGATCCCGATCAAGGAGTTGGTTCAGCATGCCCTGGGCTGTGTCACGGCGCTGTTCCAGAACCGGCAATTGCTGGTGCAGGGTGGAGAGCTCGACCTGAGCCTTGAGCACATCGACCTGGCTGCCTTTTCCTGCCCGGAACTTCGCGTTGGCGATCTCGAAAAACTGTTTGAGCAGGTCAATCTGCTCATGATGAATCTGGATCGCCTTCTGTGCGAGAAACAGATCATAGTAGGCCTGCTTGAGGCGGGCGATGAGGTCCCGTTCCCTGGCCCGAAACGCCTGCTCCGTCATGTCGGCCGACCGACTGGCCACTTCTTCCTTTAGAGCGAGTTTTCCGGGAAAGGGAAATTTTTGAGATAGCCCAATAATGGTGTTCCCTGATTGTCCAAGGTTGAAGGATTCAGGGAAGTTCCACCACTGGACTGACAGAGTCGGATCGTCCAGCGACCGTGCCTGCGGCACTCGTTTCGAGGAGGCTTCCCATTGCTGCCGCGCAGCAACAATCCCTGGATTCCGAGTCAGGGCCTCTTGGATCAATTCCGGTAACGCCAACGTCTTGCGTAGCAAAGGATCAGTGTCCTGCGCTCTCGACAGTCCACCGCTAAAGAACGTCACAGCCATGATTGCGACGATCAGACCATGGAGTCGTCCATTCCATTTCATGCGAAGGCCCTCCTAGAGTTCTCACAAGTTCGAAGCCGGTCTGCGTTCTGGTCCTTTACGCCAGAAACACATAGACCATGAACCGGACCGCTGAGAGCCGGCGTCTAACGGCAGAGGCTATGACAGCGGACCGATTAAGGGTTGCGGGCTGGGAAGATCAGATGCGAAGCACGGAAATCTTGAGCAGGAGATCCTGGGAAGGACCGGCTGTGGAATGATCGGACAAGCAGCTGCTGGGTGAGGTGTGAATGACAAGAAGAGCTAACGAGGCGGTGTCTTGGGAACAGATTGTCTGATAGTCGCTGCTGAGATGGAGCTTATCGGCAGACTGCACGCCGAGCGTCTTAAACGTATCACAGAACTGAGAGACAGGCTGTTCATCTGGAGTTGAACAACCATTGCCCATTGCAGCGTCCGTGACGCCATTCACCGGCAGGATACAGGCATAGGCATTGAAGCTCAACCCCAAGAACAGAAGGATCAATGTCCCGGCAAGCACACGTTTCGAGCGGCTCATCCGATTCTCCCTTTGATAAACAGCACCTTACGCCCGCAGAGTTGTACAGTCAACCTAAACGGACACATCCGAATGGAACCTGGCAACGATAAGAAGGCCTCAATGACAACGCCATCGACTTCTCTTCACAGCCTGATTTACCGGCTCTCCTAGGTTTCCATCATTTCCAAACGCGCATCGAACTCGTGCCCGCAGGCCGTGCAATGGATGCAATCCGATTCGACCGTAAATTCGTCTGCTCTGATTCCCATGCCGCCGCAATCGGGACAGCGGGCGAGGTGGACCCTCTGATCGTCTACTGTCTCGTATTGCGTGCCACGAAAACAGTACACCGGCTTTCCATCTAACAGCCACGGCGTGCCCGCGTTGTCGACGACCGGCAAAGCGAGATAATGGTGGTTGACATAGTCTTCAAGCTCGCGCCGGCTCGTGAATCCATCCTTGATCAGCTTGCCGCTCACGGCTTCATGCAGCATGTTCCCCTTCGCAATGGCTTTCGTCGGGCCCATATCCCACCTCCCTGGTTGGATTGAGACTGATCAGACCACGCCGGAATAGTACCGCAGAATATTCGAGACTGAAATCACACCGATGATCTGTCCATCTTGCGTCACCGCCAGGTGCCGGGTGGCCTGGTCTTTCATCATGCGCACAGCCTCGATGATCGGGCGGTTGCCTTCGATGGCGATGACCGGCGTGCGCATACAGGCTTTGACAGCCGTGGTCCTGGGATCCAGCCCGTTGGCCACCACCTCGCGGGCCAAGGCCGAGTCGGTCAACACGCCGACATAGGCTTGGTCATTCGTCACGAGCAGCGACCCCATCCTCCATTGCTGCATCAGCTGCCCGGCTTCCCGCAGACTCGCATCCTGCGACACGCTCCGGATCTCGGCGGACATGTGTTCGGCAATCTGCGGACCGATGAGCGTTTGTCCGATCTTGGTTTTCTTCGGTACGGAAGATCGGCGCGCTTCCAATTCCGAGACACAGCTCTCCAGCACGCGGCTCCGCTGCAATAAACTTTGCCGCTGGCTGTCCATGCCGGTGCCTTCCGGCGCCTCGTCCGTCATGTTGACCAGGCCGGCGGCCTCGCCCAGCTCGGCATATTCATAGGCATGGAGCAAGTTGGACGCCTGCCCGAGCAGATCTCCGATCAGCCGTTCGGTCTCCAGGTCGAACTCTTCCAGGGTGCGCGCCGGCTTGCCCTTGCCCAGGAACAGGGCAAACTCGGCGAGCTGTTTCCGCATGCGCTCAATGCTGCGGTCGAGAGACATCCGTGGTGTTGAGGAAATGGTGCGTGCGGCCATGGCACCTCCTATCGGTGTAGGTGGGGAAGGATGGTCGAATCTTACGCCTTGATTACTGAGCGAGGCAAGCGGCTGAGAGCGCCAGAGCCGACGGCTCGGGTGAGAAACGGGACGTCCTGCTAGTCCCTGAAGAAGCGCACCGGCACCTTTCGCCCTTTGATGCGTGACCGGCTCAGGACCTCCACAATTTCTTTGGCCATGTCCGCCGGAACATCCACGATCGAAAAGCGGTCCTCGATTTCAATGGCGCCGATCACACCGGCATTCACCTTGGCTTCGTTCGCGATGGCGCCGACGAGGTCACCCGGCCTCATCCCCGCATCTCTTCCGGCTCCGACGTACACACGGGCCATGCCGGGCTCTCCGGCGCCTCGAACGGATCTCCCCGCCGGAGGCCGCTCACCGGGCCGCATGATGAGCCGGCGCTGACGGTCCCCTGGATACTGCCCGGAGGGATTCTGTCCGGAACGCTGCATGGGCCGGTACGGTTCCGGCGCACGGCTCGACTGGGCTGGAATCTCTTGCTCTGCCCGTTCGCCGCCCTGCGCGCGATGGATCAGTTTCATCGCCGCCGCCGCTACTTCAATCGGACCGCCGGACGCCGCCAGCGCTTCGGCCACGACTTTGAAGGGCTCCAGCTCTCCTGCTTCCATGATCTCCTTGACGGCCGCTGTGGTCCGTTCCAGCCGTTTCATGCGGAGATCGGCCACCGTCGGCACCGGCGCGACGGTGACTTTCGATTTCGTGTGAAGCTCGATGCTCCGCAGCAGCCGCTGCTCGCGTGGGTCGAGAATGGTGATGGCGGCTCCTTCACGGCCGGCCCGGCCTGTCCGGCCGATGCGATGCACATACACCTCGGCGGAGGACGGCAAATCGAAATTGATGACGTGCGAGACGTGCGGAATGTCGAGTCCGCGCGCGGCGACATCGGTCGCTACGAGCAGTTCTGTTTGTCCTGACCGGAAGGCGTTCATCACGCGATCCCGCTGCTGCTGACTCATGCCCCCGTGAATGGCCTCGGCCCGGCGGCCACGGCCATTCAACATAGCAGTCACTTCATCCACTTCCACACGTGTCCGGCAAAACACGAGCGCGGACTTCGGGCCGGCCACATCCAGCACGCGCGCCAGGGCGGCGCCGCGATGTGGCCGGGCCACCACATAGGCCGTCTGTTGGACGCGCGGCGCCGCCCCGGCCTTGACGGGCTCTTTCGCGATGATAATTTCGACAGGATTCTTGAGATGGCGATGCGCAATCGACTTGATGCGCTGGGGCATGGTCGCCGAAAACAGCGCCGTCTGTTTGGTAGCGGGCGTCTGTTCCAGGATGGCGTCGAGATCTTCGGCAAAGCCCATGTCGAGCATCTCATCGGCTTCGTCCAGCACCACCGTCTGCACGTGCGCCAGCTTCAACGTCTGGCGGCGAATGTGATCGAGGGCGCGCCCCGGCGTCGCCACGATGACGTCGACGCCCCTCCTCAAGGCATGGAACTGAGGGCCGATCGCTTGTCCGCCATATACGGCCAGCACGCTGATTCGCAATTCCTTGCCGTACCGCTGGACCGCTTCTCCCACTTGGATCGCGAGTTCACGTGTCGGCACCAGGATCAGCGCAGCCGGACGCTGCTTGGCCCCATGTGCGATGCGCTGGAGCAACGGCAGGGTAAACGCGGCGGTCTTGCCCGTTCCCGTCGCGGCTTGGCCCAACAGATCACGCCCCGCGAGAAGCGGAGGAACGGCTTCCCGCTGAATCGGCGTGGGTTCTTCGTAACCCAGCGCGTCCAGCGTGGCCAACAACGATGCTTCCAAACCGAGCGCGGCAAACCCTGGAGAAAATCCCGTCGCCGCCGGAGCGGCGGGCTGATGAGTACTATCCTGTTTAGTAGACAATCGTAGGCACCTTTCTTCTATGAGATCTTCCTTTACTTTCCTCTCCCCCGATCGACGAGTCAGGGAGCGGTCTGGTCGTCCTTCACTGGCGCATTGACCGAGCACCTATCAATGCTCCTTCCAAGCTTGCTTGTCGTATTTCTTTTACTGACGATTGAGGACCCAATAAGCGGGTGGCGCCAACCAGGGAACCCAGCCGACGTCTAGCACTCCCTCCAAGCTCGCTCGTTCCTTCTCCCCTTCCGTCCGATCGACGCTCTCCTTTCAGAGGGAAAGAGTCGGATCGTTCTTCCCTGCGCGCATTGACCGAGCACCTATCAATGCTCCTTCCAAGCTTGCTTGTCGTATTTCTTTTACTGACGATTGAGGACTCAATAAGCGGGTGGTGCCAACCAGGGAGCCCGGCCGCCTGCAGCGGGGCCCCACACCGGGCGGGGTGCGAAGCCGGCTGGGCTGGTTGGCGACAGGACCCGCTTCTATTCTTTTGGCTCCTCGATCGGCCCTGCCCACTCCCCTTTGGCCAGCGCCACCTCCTGATACCCGCCATCCGGCCATTGAAACTGCCCCACGGCATCAATCTGAACGATGAAGGGATCGGTTTCATGCGCCTGCCCGCGAAACCAGTACCAGCCCGGCTCAGTAGGCGTTGCCTGAGTCCACCGATATCCCGGCATGCTCCGATACCTCTCCTTATATGGTACGAAGTCTGATACAGTCCGCGCAGGCAGCGAGGGTGACCCTACCATGTCCCGCCTACCAATAGAAGATGTTCTGCCGGAAATCCGACAAACCCTCGCGAACGGACCCAATGCGCTCTTAACCGCGCCGCCCGGCGCAGGAAAAACCACCCGTGTCCCCCTGGCTCTGCTGGATGCCCCCTGGCTCCAGGGCAAAAAACTGCTCATGCTGGAACCGCGGCGGCTCGCGGCGCGGGCAGCCGCCCATCGCATGGCGGCGACCCTCCGCGAACCCATCGGCGAGACGGTCGGCTATCGGATGCGGCTGGATACCAAGGTCGGGCCGAAGACACGCATCGAGGTCGTGACCGAAGGCATCCTGACACGTGTTCTGCAGCAAGATCCGTCGCTTGATTCCTATGGCCTCGTCCTCTTCGATGAATTTCACGAGCGGAGCCTGCAAGCCGATACAGGCCTTGCGCTCTGCCTCAAAACACAACGTCTCTTTCGCCCGGACCTTCGTCTGTTGGTGATGTCGGCCACGCTGGACTGCGGTCCGGTCAGCGGGCTCTTGGGCCAAGCACCGGTCATCACATGCGAAGGCCGGATGTTTCCGGTCGAGACTCGCTATCTCGATCAGCCGCTCTCCGGCCATCTCGACGTGGCCGTGACTCAGCTCATTCGGCGCTCGTTGGCACAGGATCAAGGCAGTCTGCTGGTCTTCCTGCCCGGCATGGCTGAAATACGCCGGGTCGAACGGAACCTGCTTGATGCCCGCCTCGACTCCTCAATTCACATCGCCCCCCTGCACGGCGATCTCCCGCAGGACGCCCAGGATCTGGCCATTGCGCCGGCCGCACCGGGTGCGAGAAAAGTCGTCCTCGCCACCTCCATTGCCGAAACCAGTGTGACGATCGACGGCGTGCGCGTCGTGATCGATGCGGGCCGGCTGCGCGTGCCGCGTTTCGATCCCCGCTCAGGCCTCACAAGATTGGAAACGATTCGCGTCACGCAAGATTCCGCCGAACAACGCCGCGGGCGGGCCGGACGTTTGGAGCCCGGCATCTGCTACCGCCTGTGGACTGCAGGAGAACACCAATCGCTCGCTGCACGCCGCCCACCGGAAATGCTCGACGCCGACTTGACCCCTCTCATTCTGGAATTGGCCCTATGGGGCACGACGAATCCTCATGAACTCTCCTGGCTGACGCCTCCGCCGGCCGGTACTGTCGCGCAGGCGACGGACTTGCTGACGCGC
>DASWIN010000221.1:0-9500 GCA_036397655.1 Nitrospiraceae bacterium
CAGCAGCGCCCGCATATCCTGGTCGTCATCGACGACTAAAATCGTTCCGTTCCGCTCCGGCATGGAACACTCCTCAGTTTCACATCAGTGGGGGAGATTAGGCTACCTTGTTTACGAAACAAAAGAAAGCCCGGCGGGGGCGTTCAACCCCGGCCGGGCCCAGGCCCTTCGTAGCCGCTGTCAGCGCGCTTTTTGCCGGTCGTGCTTTTCCTTCGCGATATGACGGCTGGCGCGGTTCTGCTCCCGATGCAGTTGCCGGCGCTCCTGCTTCGTGACCAGGCCGTCTGCCTTCGCCTTCTCCTCGTGGGCGGCAATGCGGTCCTGCCGGCGCTGGAGCCTGCCGGCTTCGCGCTGGTTCAGCTCGCCGCTGGCCACACCCTGATCGATGCGCTGCTGCTGTCGCTCCTGCCTGGTATCGACACCGGGCGTGGCGGTCTGGGCATAGACCGGAACCGCCACGGCTGCCGCGATCAACGTGATAAGAAAGGCTCTGGTGAACATGATGATCTCCCTCCGTGCAGATGACAGGTACGTATCTTTTGGATCGAACCTTTTCTACGCTACTGCGGTTGACAGGACGGGTCAAGGAAAGAATGGATCAAAACAGGGGTGACTTGAGCCCCTCGGCCCATTTATACTGCCCTCAAATGTCAGCCAAAAATGATCTCGCCAAAGCGTTTGTGAGGACGCACTCCTTCAAATGGGACAAGGACAAGGGCTTTAAACTGGCCTCCGGCGTTAGCAGCCCCTTCTACGTGGACTGCCGAATCCTGATGGCCCATCCGGGGCCCCGCGCGCTGGTTGCCCAACTGGCCTTCGAGGCCATGCAAGACCTGCCGGTGGACTGCATCGGCGGATTGGAACTCGGCGCCATCTCGATTGCGACGGCCGTTTCGGACCAGGCTCACCGGAACAGGAAAGACTGGCGGACGTTCGTTGTGCGCAAACAGGCCAAGGATCATGGCACGGGACGGTTGATCGAAGGCGCGGCGCAGCCCGGGGACCGGGCGGTGGTGGTGGACGATGTCCTGACCAGCGGCGGCTCGGTGATCAAGGCCGTACAGGTTGCCCGCGAGGCAGGGTTAAACGTATTGCATGCCCTCGTGATTGTGGACCGGCAGGAACTGGACGGACGGAAGAAGGTGGAAGACCTCGGCGTGACGCTCATCAGCCTGCTCACCGTCAAGGATCTGACGGCCGCGATGAAGTGAACCGGCCGGTCAATGGTCATTGGTCAATAGTCAGCGCTTGAGTTTTCACTCTCTTGCCATTGACCAGTGACGATTGACCGTTGACCACCGCCACAGAATCTCTCTGTGGCGATCACTTGCAGACGAACTTGATCGCCCACCGTTTGAGTTCGATCGCCTCGGGACCGCCGACATTGTCGTGAATCCGCCGCAAGCCGGTCGTCCGCCCCTCTTTCAACACGGTGTAGCCGTGCGGGCACTTCTTCTGCATCATGTCCAGCGCGTCGTGGCGGAAGGTGGAGACGAGGGCGTTGTCGCCCTTGTACGGATAGACAACGATCCCACCCGTTCCCGTGTCCTGGAGGAGTTTTACGCCCTCGGAGCAGCCGGCCAGCGCCAGACCGACCAGCAGCAACACCACCACTCTTGACCAGCCCTTCAAGCGGCCCGTATCATATTGTTGATACTCGTCCTCGCGAGAACCACAGGAGGCGTCCCCATGACCACCACCAGACTTCTCGCAAGCCTCGTCCTCGGCGGTGCCCTGATCCTCGGCAGCAGTGCCGGCGTCTCGGCGTATCATTCCTATGTCATCTCCGTGCAAAAATTGAAGGCCGCGCTCGAAAAGGCGCCGGACCATCTGCATAAAGGCTTTTTTCTGATCGATGTCCGCTCTCCGCGGGAACATGCCGGCGGCATCATCCCTGGCACGGACCGCAACATCGAATTCACCCAGATGAAGACGCGCCACATCGAAATCGGCGCCCAGCCGATGGATCACATCGTGGTCTACTGTCAGTCCGGCCATCGGAGTAACATCGCCGCCGAAACGCTCGCCGACCTGGGCTACAAGCACGTCTACAACATCGACGGCAGCATGAACGCGTGGCAGGCGGCCGGGTATGAGCTCCAGCCGGCGACGCGCTAGACGGCTGTTGAAAAAGGCCGCCAACTTCGTTCACGGTCGCCCCTCGATCGGGCACATCCAAATCGTTCAAGCTTTCTTCCGAGCAGGGACAGGCCTATCAGCGGTCTGTCCCCGCCCATATCTTCTCTCTTTCGAGCGGCGGGCCGGTCTGCCTTCGCCTGCGCGCACTCATCCCCATATCTTACGAGTGCGGCTTGGCTTCCTCCAACTGCGCGCGTCCAACGAGCACCTTCTGAGCGTGCGCGATGCGCGAGCAAGGAGGAAGCTAAGCCGCCAGCTCGTTCCCTCCTCCGCCCTCTGCGAGCACGGAAGGCAGACTGACCCGCTACGCTCGCCCTTATCGTCCGCGTTGCGCGAGCACAGCGAGCCAACCAGGGAGCCTTTCCTCGCGTCTGCGCGTTTCGTCCAGCGCGCGCCCTACTTCCTCGGAAACACCCCGATCACCGTCGGCAACGGAATATGGCTCTGCCCCTTCCCGTCCACGAGCGGCTGCCAGGCTGCATCGGCGTGGGCGCCTGCAATTTCAGAACCGATCAACAGATCGGATGAATCCCCGCCGTCCATCGCCATGGCCAGCGTGAGACCCCCAACACCGTCCCGCAGGCAGACGGCCAGCTCCCATAACGGGGTCGCGCCCTTGGTCATGATGACCAGAATGTGCCCCTTCCGATCCTCCCCCACCACGGTCTGCTGCGCCGACTTGCCGGACCGGCGGACGCGCGGGGTGCCATGCCGATCGAGCAGCATCAGCGATTGCGCGGCCTCCTTGTAGGCCGGATGAATCGGGTCAAATGCGTCCGTGGACAGATCCAGCACCCGCACCTTTTCTCGTGTGCCGTATTCGTTCGCCGGCTCGGCCACGAAGAGCCCCTGCCACTGGCCGTGCCGTTTGCCGCCGATCGATTTGCCGTCTTTATACAGGAGCCCCAGATAGGAAAAATCATCCAGGAACAGTCCGGCATTGAACAGGACCGGCGCCTTGGTCCACTGCTGCCACTCGTCAAGCGTAAGGGGCGACTTCAGGCCTTCAGCGCGGTAATGGTGGACCGCGAAACGGAAGTGCTCGGAATTGATCCTCAGGATAAAGAGCGCGGGCACTTGCTGACAGGTCTCGCCCGGCGTCCAGGCCGTTACTTCAAGACCCTCCGCCAGCCTGTCCCAGGCCAGGTCCTGTGCAACACCCAGACCGGGAGCCACGATCAGGAGCGCCGCGACGAACGAGGCGTTGATCGCGAGGGACATCCTACCGAAGAATGTCATTTAAGGCTCCGGCAATAAACGGGAATCGAAAATGGAATCCGAGGGATTGCGCTTTATGAGGAATGACACGCTGGCCTGTCAGGAGCAGTTCCTCCGCCATGTCGCCGAACGCCAACTTCATCGCAAAGCCGGGCGTGCGAAGAATTGCCGGCCTGCCGAGGGTCTGTCCCAGGGTCCTGGAAAACTCCGCATTGGTGACGGGATGCGGAGCGGTCGCGTTCACCGGTCCGCTGACCGCATGGTCCATGAGGAAAAGCAGGAGTTCGACCAGATCGTCGCGATGAATCCAGGACATCCACTGGCGACCGTGACCCAGCGGACCGCCTAGGCCAAGGCGAAAAATCGGCAGCATCTTCGCCAACGCGCCGCCATCCTTCCCCAACACCACGCCGATGCGCGGCGTGACCACGCGCACACCCAGCCGTTCGGCGGCCCCAGCCGCCCCTTCCCACTCGCGGCAGAGGCTGGCGAGAAAACCGTTGCCAGAGGAAACTTCTTCGGTCAATTCTTCCTCGCCGCGCGGACCATAAAATCCGATCGCCGAGGCGTTGATCAGCATCACGGGACGGGCCTTGAGCTTGGCCAGCGTCGTGACAATCGCGGTGGTGGTCCCTTCGCGGCTCTTGCGGAGCCGTTCCTTGGTCTGCGGCGTCCAGCGGCCGTCGGCGATCGGCGCACCGGCGAGATTGATGACCACCTCGCTCCCGTCCAGCGCTCTTGAGAGCTCTTCCGACTGGCCTCGAAAGCCCTGCCAGGGGACGATCTTGGCGGCATGGTAGACCCTGGCCCTGGCTTTTTCCGGATCGCGGGTCAACACCGTGACCGTATGGCCGGCATTGGCCAGACGCTCACAGAGCGCGCGACCGATGAATCCTGTTCCGCCGGCTACGACAATGCGCATGGTCGATGCGTCTTAGTGACAGGAACCGTCGCCCGTGCGTTGATAATTGGTGCCGTCAAAGATGACGGCCGGGCCGTAGCCACTGCGATCCTTTGGATTCAATGAGGTTTCATACCCGATCTGCTCCCGCCGCCCGTCGGTAAACATGAGGGTCACCGTGCCGCGCGATGCGTCGCCTTGCGCAGTCCAACGGCCGCTGTCGCCGTTCGAGACGCCCGCCGTGCCGGAGGCGCCGGAGCTGTCCGTCTCGCTGCCCATAAAAAAACTGCCGTCGCTGCAGAGGGCGGCCCGCTGTTCGCTTGAATAGGACCCGGAGCCGGTGGAATGGCCGCTGAACGCCCAGTAATGGCCGGTAAGGAACCGCTGCGCCGTCGAGCCGGAGGTTTTCCCAGCCGGCGCCTTGGCGACAGGCGGTGCGGCGGCTTTGCCGGAGCCGGCGGTGCGGGTCAGGGTCAACGGCGCTTCGAGGTCGCCGCCCGAGACGGTCATCGTCGACCCCTTGAGCGTATAATTATAGGCGGTCGCGCCGTCGTCCTCGGTAATGACGAGCTTGTCCCCCCGGGCCTGCCATCGAATCGGCCCATCCATCTGGCCCGTGCCGTCGGCATTCAGGATCAGCTGAAACGGCTCGCCGCCAAAGTCCCCGCTCCACGTGCCGACCAGTGCGGAGTTCTGCCCGGTCCAGGCCGGGCCCGCGATCAAGACGTACAGAACTGCCAGGAGAACGATGCGTCGCATGGCCTTTCCCCTAGGATGCGCCCAACGCCGCCGCCGCTTTTTTTACCGAGCCAGGCTTCACGAAAATCAGGACCGCGAACCGCCCCATGCCTGCGCAGATCGCGTCCGCTGCCGTCACGTTGATCCTGGCATCCACCAGGCGCTGCAATACATCGGCCATGGCGCCGACCCGGTCATCCCCCTGCACGACGAAGCAGGACTTCGGTCCCTGCACCTTCCACTTGTTGTACTTCGCCACTTCCTTGAACCGAACGGGGTCCTCCGGCACGAAATCCATTTGTGCCCTTTTCCCGCGCGGAAAGCCGGAGAACGCGAGCAGGTTCACGCCCGCCCCCTTGATCGCATCCAGCATCTTCACCGCCTCTCCCGCCTTATCCGGCACCGTTACCTTGAAGTACTGCGCAATCCTGATCGACTCCGCCATGTGACACCTCCTTTCAATGAGACATCCGGAACCTGGGGGATTTTACCTTTATAGAGGGGCTGCGAACAGAGGGGGAAGTCGTGAGTCTCAGGAATAGGCTAAGTAGTTGTAAAAACAAAGAATTATTCAGGACTCTCCTTGGACCGTGAATGGCAGCGAAAGGAACGATGTGCGAATGGGACTTCCAGGCCTACGGTCGCTCAATCAACCGTGGCGGCTGCTGGTTGACCATATTCGGCGGGATGATCAATTGCGGAACCTGTTCGGTGTTGTAGACACGCCGGGCGACCCGCTGCACTTGCGGCTTGAGGAACTCGAACAGTTCCTGCACGTCGATCGCGCCGTCTCCGTTGGCATCGGCATCGCCGTTGAGCCCCTGCAGGGCATAATAGGTGAAGAGGCCATGACCCTTTTCCTGGTCGGCCAGGCTGATGTGGCTTCCCGACGTGGCGGAGAGGACGACGGTCTTCGTCCCGCTGTAGGACAAGCCCTCCACCGTCAGCGCCATCGGCCTGGCGCCTTTGGCCAGCACCGATCGTCCGCCCGTGCCCGAAAAGCAGGAGTCCAGCATAACGATGATATTCCTGGTCGGGAGCTTGTCGAGCGTCTGGTAGAGCCGCTTGAGCGGATAGCCGGTCTGCTCGATGAAGGCCGGGTCTCCGTCGTAGGGAACAATGTAGGCCTCTCCCGTCTCCGCCTTCGGCGCGCCGTGTCCGGAGAAATAAATGAACACGCTGGAGTTCGCATCCACATTGTTCTTGAGCCAGGCTTCGAAGTACTTCTCCAGGTCCGACTTCGTGGCCTGCTCGTTCAGACGGACGATCACATTCTCTTCCCGGTAGCCCCCCTGCGTGGACAGGAACTGCGCCACGTCCCTGGCGTCCCGTTCGGCAAAATCGGCTTTGGGGATCCGCTCCCGATACTGTTCGATGCCGATCACGATCGCGTAGCGGTTGACCTGCGGGACAACCGGTTGGCCGGGCCTGCCGGCAACCTTTTCCAGCTTCTTGCGCTCCTCCTCGACCCGCCGTTTCTTCTCCTCGATCTGCCGCTGAACCGTGGCCAGCTTTTTCTGTTCCTCGACCTGCCGTTCCTGTTCTTCAAGCGCTGTGAGTTCTTTCTCCGCCTGGCTGAGCGCGGCGCTGTCTCCCGCCCGGCTCTGTTTCTCTTCCGCAATCCGCTTTTTCTTTTCTTCAATCTGCTGCTGAATCGCGGCGAGTTTCTTCAGCTCCTCCTGCTTCTGCCCCTCAGCCCGGCGCTCCTGCTCTTCAAGCGCCCTGAGTTCTTTTTCAACCCGGCCGAGCGCCGCGCCGCCTCCCGCCGCAGCCACAGGCCTGGGAACCGCGCCCGGCTCATAGCCCGCGAGTTTCTGCTTGAGGGTTTCCAGGACCTTCACCACGGCATTGTGGAGCCCCCGCTGGGCGAGTCCCGCGATCTTTTCCTCCGGGCCGATCGGGCTGAAATGGTCGGTGGCACGGGTCGGTTCAGTTTGGGCCCACACGAGACGGGCCGTGCGCGCATCCCTGAGATTGGCCTCCATCGTCAGGGTGATCTCGTAGCTCATGATCGGCGCGAGCGGCTCTCCGAACGTCAACGGGATCGCGGCGATAAAGATCGCATTCATGTCGGCACTGCTCTTCGTGTCGGTAATCTGGAGCTGTAAAATTAGATCCACGCCGAACTGATCGAGGATATCCTGGGGGGCGATGTAGCGGGTTTCCGGAGGAAGGAGAATCACGTCCGTGAAATATTGGCCGGGTCCCAGTCCGAGCTTGCGGCGATCGGGATCGGCGAAGGCTCTCTTCAGCGCCTCGCCGGTGATGTGGACGCCGAGACGGGCCGGAATGGGCTTGGCCGGAATTTGCGGCGTCGGCTCCTCCGTCACGGCCAACGTACCGCAGCCGGCGAGCGCCATGCCGGACCACATCGCCAGCGCGCCGATCAGTCGAACGACGGCCCAACCCTGTCCGAACAAAGCCATGCGGCGGAGCATACTGAAGCGGTCAGAGTGCGTCAAGCGCTGCGGAAAACGGGCGCCGTCGGGTGGAGCGGTTACCCGCCGAACGGAAGAACGGTCGCGGGAGCGATTGCGGCCGCCGGCGCGACAATCCTGGAGAACATGAGGGTGGCGGAGACGACCCAGTCAATGACCGGCTGGGGGTAGATGCCGAGGATCAGGGTGCCGGCCAGACTGGCGTATATCACAGTTTTCATCGGCGCGGAAATCGTCAGCAGTGAATTGTCCACCGGCTCGTTGATGTACATCTTCTTGACGATGACCAGGTAGTAGTAGATCGAGATCACGACGTTGATGAGCCCCACGATGATCAGCGTGTAGAGCCCTTCCTTGATCGCGGCGACAAAGATATAGAGCTTGCCGATGAAGCCCGCCAAGGGCGGCACGCCGGCGAGCGAGAGCAGGAACACCAGCATCGCAAAGGCCAGAAAGGGCGAACGGCGGTTCAGCCCGTTGTAGTCCTCGATCTCGTCGCTGTTGATCAGGTTGCCCACCGCGATGACGATGGCGAAGGCGCCCAAGTTCGCGAAGAGGTACGTCAATAGATAAAAGAGGATGGCATCGCTCCCCATCTTGGTGCCGGCGGCCAATCCGATCAGGATGTTGCCGATCTGCGCGATGCCCGAATAGGCGAGCAGCCGCTTGATGTTCTTCTGGGCGATCGCGACGATGTTGCCATACGTCATCGACAGGATGGAGACGAGAACCAGCAACAAGACCCAGACCGGCTTGAAGGCCGCCAGCGAGATGAAGAACAGCCGCAACAGGATGGCGAACGCCGCGCCCTTGGGTGCAATGGAGAGAAACGCGGTCACCGGCGTGGGCGCGCCATGATAGGTATCCGGAATCCACGAGTGAAACGGCGCTGCGCCGATCTTGAATCCGAGCGCCGCAAAGATCAACAGATAGCCGATGACCAGCCCGGGCGTGGCCGGCGCAGAGGCGATGTCCGACAGGACGATCTTGCCCGTCTCGCCGTAGACCAGGCTGATCCCGTACGCCAGCAACCCCGCCGCGAAGATGCCCAGAATGAAAAACTTGAGCCCCGCCTCGTTGGATGCCGGATCCTCCCGTAAATAGGCCACCAGGACGTAGAACCCGAAGGTCGAGAATTCCAGCGTGATGAAAATGGACAGCAGGTCGTTCGCCGAGGACATGAACATCATGCCCAGGGCCGACATCAGCACAAGGAAATAGTACTCGCCTTTGAAAAACTTGAACCGCTTGACGTAATCCACCGAGGCCAGGATGACCAGGATCGTGGTGGTGACGATAAAGATTTTGAAGAAGATGGCCATCCGGTCCAGGACGAACATGTGGTTGAACAGGGTGCCCGTCACGCCCGCCCGGTCGTACCAGATGAGGTTGGCCAGCACCGCCGCCAACCCGAGCACGCTGAGATAGGCCAGGTCCCGCTTCGAGAACCGCGGCAGGGAGAAATCGATCGCCAGGATGAGGCACATCCACAGCGTCAGGAACAGCTCCGGCAGCATCAGCAGCAGATCGGCGGGACTCAGCGTCAGCGTGAAGGTCACGGCAGCGGCCCTCCGTGCGGCGCGATCCCGCCCGCCTGCGAGACGATCGGCACGACCTCGGTGATGCGGGCAATCAGCGGATCGACCCCGGCGCGCACCACGTCATAGAAGTGGAACGGGAAGAAGAAGAATCCGATGCTGCAGGCGATCATGAGCAACAGCGGAAACCGGTCCACCATCGAGACGGCATCGTGGGCATGGGCATAGTGCTCGTCCATCGGGCCGTAGAACAGTCCGCGCATCATGCGGAACAGATACCCCATCGTCAGCACGATGCCGACCACCGCCACGAAGACCTGAACGGGATACTTGTGCCAGGCGCCGACCAGGATCATGACCTCGGCGATGAAGTTGATCGTCCCCGGCATGCCGATCGAGGCCATGCAGGCCACGACGAAGCACCCGGCCACGAAGGGCATGCGGTTGACCAGCCCGCCGAGGTCCGGGATGTGGCGCGTGTGGGTCTGGTCGTAGACCCAGCCGGCCATGGCGAAGAGCATCCCCGTC
>DASWIN010000222.1:0-16948 GCA_036397655.1 Nitrospiraceae bacterium
CACGCGGCTCAGCGAGGCCGGCGGGTACCATCAGGGGCTCCGGTTGGCGCGGCTGCATTTCCGCGATGGTTTGGAGCGCGGCCTGGAGCCGGTGCAGCCGTCGCTGTGGAGCGTGGCCTACCCGACGGTGTACCTGCCGACGATCCGGGCGTTCAGCACGTCGCGCCTCGATCCCTATCTCGCGGCTGCGATCATCCGGGAGGAGAGCCAGTATGATGCGCGCGCGGTATCGCGCGTCGGCGCGATCGGGTTGATGCAGTTGATGCCGTCCACGGCGCAGGCCGTGGCGCAACGAAACGGCGGCGCCGTGTCCCGCGACGACCTGTTCGACCACGAGACAAACATCCGGTACGGCGTGGGGTATCTCGATCAATTGCTGGGGCAGTTCAACGGCAACCTCGTCCAGGCCGTCGCGGCCTACAACGCCGGTCCTCACATCGTCACAAGCTGGACCAAAAAATTCGGCGACAAGGAGCCGGATGAATTCGTGGAGATGATCCCATACCAGGAGACGCGCCAGTACGTCCGGCGGGTGCTTCGCAGCTACCGCGAATACCGGCGGCTGGGCGGCGCGCCCTGCGCGGTCCGTTCCCTTGACAAGGCCTGCTGAGGATTTTATAGTGCCCTCAATATTTAGGGTGTGTGAGGGCAACCCCCGCAATATCTGGTGGTAATCGATGGCTGACAAGCTGGCTTCGCTGGAAGCGCGCATTCGGGAAATGGTGGAGTTGATCCAGACGCTCAAGCGCGAGAACGCCGGCTTGAAGAGCGACCTGCGCGCTGCGAGGGAGCGGCTTGTCAGGCAGCAAACGTCCGGCGATCAGTGGGTCACGGAGCGGGCGGACATCAAGACTCGCATTGAAAAGGTCATGAGCGAACTGGACTCCCTCGAGTTTGTCGAGAGCGTACAGGGGGAGGAATGAGCGCGTAGGTCTTCGCCTAAGAGCGAGGGGCTCAAGCGAAGCTTGGCAAGGGGGGTGGCGCCGTGGCGAAAACAATTGAAGTCGAAATCTACGGTCATCGGTACGTCGTGACGGGTGCGACCGACGAGGAGTACGTGAAACGCTGCGCGAACTATGTGGACACGCAGATCCGGGTCCTGGAGCAGGGGATGAAGACGGCGACGCGCGCGAAACTGGCGATCCTGGCCGCGCTCAACATCACGCACCAGTTGTTCCAGGCGGAGCGTGCCCGTCAGGAAGGTGATGCGGAACTCGATCGCCGGGCGATGAGCCTGGTGGAATCCATCGAGGAGCAGTTGGAACCGGCGCGGAAACGTTAAGTGCCTTGCAAAGATTTCGTGTATTTGATATCTTACACCCAACCCCAGTGGGGGAAATGCAGTAGGGCCAATCAATAGATTGCGGTAGCGGGAATCAAGGACGAGAAGGGTTTCAGGTTACTCACGCGGAACTTATCGAACGTGCTGAAAACACTGGAAGTTATCACTCGGTGGGTGCGGGAGTTCGGGAATAGGCTGGGCGACGCGGTTCATGTGACGCAGGAAGGTGCGAAGCAGGTGCCTGCCCGGCTGGCGGTAGCGAGAGCGACGCGTCGCGTCGCGCAACGACCACGACGAGATCAATCCCGACCCGTGTAACGGCTCACGTTCTGCAGTCCGTGTGACCGCTTGTCCCTTCTTCTCTTCCCTGATCTTCAGGATCGTTTCGGTTCCTTCCCGCTGATCAGCTGCTGACTCGCCCAACTGCTCCGTTCACGTTTTATCGCATTAAGATTCGGACCGTACACGCCCACCTGGCGTCGTACAGGTGAAGGGAGTACCCCGCTGTGATCGAAGCCATCGCGACATATGTGATCGCCGGAGTGATCGGCGCCGCGGCCGGAGTGGGCGGCTATCTGCTCGTCCGGCGCAAGGCCCTGGCCGAGCGGCAGCGCCTGGCCGACGAGCAGGCCGGCCGGGTGAAGCAGAATGCCGATCGCGAGGCCGAGACGCTGGTCAAGGAAGCCAGGGTCGAGGCGAAGGATTTGCTGCTGCAGGCGCGCACCGCCCTGGAAAAGGAACAGAAGGAGAAGCGGGCGGAGTCGGGCGCCGTCGAGAAGAAGCTGTTCCAGCGCGAGGAACAACTGGAGCGGAAAGCCGGGTCGCTGGAGCGCGGCGAAGCGGAAGTGCAGAAGTGCGAGGCGGCGCTGGGGAAACGTGAAGCGGCGCTGGCTGCGGCGGAGGCCGTCTGCGAGCGCGCGACCAAGGATCACCGGCAGGCGCTGGAGCGCGTCGCCGGCCTGACCGTCGAGGAAGCGAAGCGGCAGTTGATCGGGGCGATCGAAAGCGAGGCGCGGGTGGAGGCCGCCGGGGTCGCCAAGCGCATCGTCGACGAGGCGAAGGAAACCGCCGAGCGCGAGGCGCGGGACGTCATTGCGCGCTCGATCCAGCGCGTGACCCGCGATTACGTGACCGAGGCCACGCTCTCGGTGGTGCCGATCGCCAACGACGCCATGAAGGGCCGGATCATCGGGCGCGAGGGGCGCAACATCCGCGCGATCGAGGCGGCGACGGGCATTGACCTGATCATCGACGAGACGCCGGAGGCGGTGATCATTTCCGGCTTCGATCCGCTCCGGCGGGAAGTGGCCAAGGTGTCGCTGGAACGGTTGATGCACGACGGCCGCATTCACCCGACGCGGATCGAGGAAGTCGTCGACAAGGTGAAGACGGACATCGAGAAGCTCATGATCGAGGAGGCGGAGAAAATCATCTTCGAGCTGGGGCTGTCGGATTTCCATCCGGAAATCGTGAAGGTGCTGGGGAAGCTCAAGTACCGGACCAGCTACGGGCAGAACAATCTCTACCACGCGCGCGAAGCGTCCTACATCTGCGGGACCATGGCCGCCGAGCTCGGGCTCGACATCCGGCTGGCCAAGCGCGGCGCGTTGTTGCACGACATCGGCAAGTCGGTGAGCCATGAAGAAGAAGGCACGCACGCGATACTGGGGGCCGACATCGCCAAGAAGTACGGCGAATCGGTCAAGATCGTCAACGCGATTGCGGCGCACCACGAACAGGTGGAGCCGCTCTGCCCGGAAGCGGTGCTGGTGGCGGCGGCGGAGGCCCTGTCGGCGGCCCGGCCGGGCGCGCGCCGCGAAGCGCTGGAGTCCTACGTGAAACGGCTGGAAAAACTGGAGTCGCTGGCGACGGGATTCAAGGGTGTTCAGAAAGCCTACGCGATCCAGGCCGGCCGCGAGATCCGCGTGATCGTCCGGCAGGAGGAAGTGACCGACTCGGAATCGTCGCTCATGTCCCGGGACCTGGCCAAGAAGATCGAGCAGGAGCTGACCTATCCGGGGCAGATCAAGGTGACCGTGATTCGTGAAAGCCGGTATACGGAGATCGCAAAATAGGCGAGAGGCAATAGGCTATGGGCTATAGGCTGGAAAGACCAATCTTCCGCCCATTGCCTATCGCCCATCGCCCATAACCGAGGATTTATGAAAGTTCTTGTGATCGGCGACATCATGGGCGAGCCGGGACGGCGGGCGGTGGAGCGCCGGCTGCCGAAGCTCGTCGCCCAGCACAATATCGACCTGGTCATCGCCAACGGCGAAAACATCGCGGGCGGTTTCGGCATCACGCCCGAGCTGGCCCACGAACTGTTCGAGTGGGGCGCCTCGGTCATCACCACGGGCAACCATGCGTGGGATAAGAGAGAGATCATGGAGTACATCCGGCACGAGCCGCGTCTGCTCCGCCCGGCCAACTATCCGGACGGCGTGCCCGGGAAGGGCTCGATCGTGGTGGAAACGGCAGGCGGGGAGCGCCTGGCCGTGCTCCATCTGATGGGCCGCGCGTTCATGCCGACGCTGGACTGTCCCTTTCAGGCCGCGCGGAGGGAACTCGCGAAGCTCAAGCAGGAGACGGCCGCCATTGTCGTGGATATGCACGCGGAGGCGACGTCGGAGAAGATGGCCATGGGCTATTTTCTCGACGGCGAGGTGTCGGCGGTCGTGGGCACCCACACGCACGTGCAGACGGCCGACGAGCAGATGTTGCCGAAGGGCACGGCCTATCTCACCGACATCGGGATGACCGGTCCGGTGCATTCCGTCATCGGCGTCAAGAAGGAACTGGTGATCGAAAAATTCCTGACGGGGATGCCCCGCCGGTTCGAAGTGGCGTCAGGCCCCGCCGTCTTCTGTGCCGCACTGATCGAGCTCGATGGCACGCTCGGCAAGGCCTTGGGCATTCAGCGGCTCCGCATTCCCGACTGAGCCCGTATTCTCGCCGACGCGCCCGACGCTGTGAACCGGGGATAACGCGCACTGTGCCCGACCGTCCGCAACGGATTCTCACCGTTTCCGCCCTGACCGCGCTCGTCCGAGATCGGCTGGAGAAGGAGTTCTCCGATCTCTGGGTGGAGGGCGAGGTTTCCAACCTCCGCACGCCGTCGTCCGGACACATCTATTTTACCCTGAAAGATGCGACCAGCCAGATTCGTGCCGTCTTGTTTCGCGGCGGCGCGCTCCGGCTGCGCTTCGCCTTGAAAGAGGGACTGCAGCTCGTCGTCCGTGGGCGCATGACAGTGTACGAGCCGCGCGGTGAATACCAGCTCATCCTGGATTATCTGGAACCGAAGGGGGTCGGGGCCCTGCAGTTGGCGTTCGAGCAGCTCAAGGACAAGCTCGCGCGCGAGGGACTCTTCGATCCGTCCCGCAAGCGCCCCCTGCCGTTTCTCCCCCGCCGGGTCGGCATTGTGACGTCCCTTTCCGGCGCCGCCATCCGCGACATCCTGGTGGTGCTCAAGCGCCGGTGCCCGATCCTGGGCGTGGTGGTGGTGCCGGTGCCGGTCCAGGGCGAAGGAGCGGCCCCCAAGATTGCATCGGCCATCCGACGGCTCAGCGTCTCGGGGTTGGTGGACGTGATGATCGTCGGCCGGGGCGGCGGATCGCTGGAGGATCTCTGGTGTTTCAACGAGGAAGCCGTCGTCCGCGCCATCGCCGCGTCGAAAGTACCGGTGGTCTCGGCGGTCGGGCACGAAATCGATGTGACGCTCTCAGATTTTGCCGCGGACTCTCGTGCACCGACTCCCTCGGCCGCAGCGGAGGCGGTCGCGCCGGTGCTGAGCGAGCTGGTCGGCGCGCTGGAGGATGGTTGGGAGCGGATGGCCCGGGCCGTCAAGGGCCGTCTGTTGGAACGCGCCGCCCAGCACATCGATGAGGTGACGGCACGGATCGCGCATGTCGTTCAGGCCCTGCTCGCGACGCTCCAGCGCCGGGTCTCCGAGCACCGGCGCGAACTCCAGGCAGTGAGTCCCGTGGAACGCGTGCGTGCGGCCTCCGTCCTGCTCCCGCAACTCACCAGGCGCGTGGGACAGAGTATGGCGGTGCTGCTGGCTGTGAAACGGCAAGCCCTGCGGGCAACGGGGGCTGCGCTGGACAGCCTCAGCCCCCTGGCCGTGCTCGCGCGCGGGTATGGCATCGTGCAGACGGTGCCGGACGGCACGGTGGTGAAACGCGCGCGGGATGTGTCGGTCGGCGACGAAATCCTGGCCCGGCTGGCAGATGGTCGCCTGCTGTGCTCCGTGCGGAAAATTCTTTCCGATTCGTAGAGTGGCAGTGGCTCTTAACGGTTGCGCCTCTCTGGAGGCGTCCGTATAATAGGCCTGTGCGCGGCGGGTGAGGAGGCTGTTCCGATGGCTGCGGTCAAATTTGAACAGGCGATGGCCCGGCTCGAGACGATCGTCTCGGAGCTCGAAAAGGGGGATCTCTCGCTGGACGACTCGCTGAGGATCTTCGAGGAGGGCATCAAGCTGTCCAAAACCTGCCTCAAGATGCTGGATGACGCCGAACGCAAGGTCGAGATTTTGATTCAAGACAAGGACGGGCGGAAACGCCTTCGCGCGCTCTCGTTGGAAGAGGACGAAGACGAGCCCGCCCATTCCACCTGACGCGCTGCTCAGTTGCCTTTCCTCAGTTCCTCATGGCTCGGAAAAGATCAACGGTTCGAGATCGGTTGGATCGCGTGCTGGTGGCCCGCGGCTTCGCGTCGAGCCGCGAGCAGGCCAGCCGGATGATTCTGGCCGGCGCCGTCCGGGTCAATGGGGTCCTGACCGACAAGCAGGCGGCCCTCGTGCCGGCTGAAGCCGCAATCGACGTCGTGACGGGAACGGCGCCCTATGTCAGCCGCGCTGGCGGCAAGCTGGCTGCGGCGCTTGATGCCTGGGCGGTGGACCCGGCCGGGCTCGTCGCCATGGATGTCGGCGCGTCCACCGGCGGGTTCACCGATTGCCTACTGCAACGGGGCGTGCGGCGGGTCTATGCGGTGGACGTGGGCTACGGGCAGTTGGATTGGAAGCTGCGCCAGGATCCCCGCGTCGTCGTGCTCGACCGGGAGAACATCCGCTACCTGGAACGTGCGGCGGTGCCGGAACCGGTTGATCTGGCCGTGATCGACGTGTCGTTTATTTCCCTGACCCTCGTGCTCCCCTGCGTGGCGCCGTTTCTTGCGCGGCCGGCGAGGGTCATCGCGCTCGTCAAACCGCAGTTCGAAGTCGGCAAGGGCCAGGTGGGGCGAGGGGGGATCGTGCGTGACGAGGACCAGCGGCGCGCGGTGAGCCAAAAAATTATGGCCTGCGCGGCGTCGCTGGGGTTCCGGTCGTTCGGCGTGCTGGATTCGCCGGTGCCGGGGCAAAAGGGCAATCGCGAAATTCTCGTGGGACTGCATTGGGCCGGCACGTCGCCCGCAACGAGTTCGGCATGACGCAGCGGAGGCACACGTGAAAATTCTGGTCACCGGAGGCGCCGGGTTCATCGGATCCCATGTCGTCGATCGTCTCGTGCAGGAAGGGCACGAGGTCGTCGTGGTGGACAATCTCTCAACCGGCAAGCGCCGGAACCTGAACCGCGCGGCGGAATTTTACAAACGGGACGTGCAGGGTTCACGCATGGAGGGCGTGTTCCGGCGGGAGCGGCCCGTCGTGCTGATCCATTTGGCGGCGCAGATGAACATCCGGCGCTCCGTCGAGGATCCGCTGTTCGACGCGCAGGTCAATATTCTCGGCACGCTCAACGTGCTGGACCAGGCGGTCCGGTATGGCACGCGAAAAGTCATCTTTGCGTCGTCGGGCGGCGCCATCTACGGGGAACAGGACGTGTTTCCCGCGCCGGAGTCGCACGCGACCCGCCCCCTCTCGCCTTACGGCATCAGCAAGCTGACCGGGGAATATTATCTGGCCTATTACCAGCGGGTGAGCGGGATTCAATACGTGAGCCTGCGGTTCAGCAATGTCTACGGCCCACGCCAGGATCCCTTCGGAGAAGCCGGCGTAGTCGGTATTTTTGTCCAGAAAATGCTCGCCGGAGAGCAACCCGTCATCAACGGCAACGGCCGGCAGACAAGGGACTTCATCTACGTGGACGACGTGGTGGAGGCGCACATGTCGGTGCTGGGCAAGAGCATCCAGGGCGTCTATAACGTGGGGACGGCGCACGAGACGCCCATCAACGAATTGTTCGGGAAGCTGTCGGACCTGACCAAGTCGGGGTGCAAGCATCTCTACGGTCCGGCGAAGAAGGGCGAGCAGGCCCGCAGCGTGGTGGATGCCAGCAAGCTGCGACAGGAACTCGGCTGGGAGCCGCGGGTGTCGCTGGATGAGGGGCTGGCGCGCACGGTGGAGCATTTCCGCGCGCAGTGAGTCGGAACGCTTAATAGCGCGGGACCTTCGAGTCGACGTGCAGGGACCAGGCATCGATGCCGCCCACCAGGTTCTTGACGCTCTTGAATCCCTGCTGTTGGAGAAAGGCGGTGGCGTCGGCGCTCCGCATCCCATGGTGGCAATGGCAGACGATTTCGGCGTTGCGGTCGAGCTTGTCCAGGGATTGAGGGATGGTCGCGAGCGGGATCAGGATCGCCCCTTCGATCTTGGCGGTGGCAAATTCCCAGGGTTCTCGGACATCGACGAGGACGATCTTGTCGCCTTGATCCAATCGCGTCTTGAGTTCCTGAACGGTGATGGTAAATGCCATGTGCGCGGCCTCCCTCTGAGCACGGTCTCTCTGAATGCTCCGTCGGTGTTCTCCCGACCAGCCGTATCATAGGGGGCCGGTTGCGAAGCTGTCAATTGGATGTCCGGCGAATGTTGGGCCATTTGTGGCGGGCCGGGAATAAAATATGGGAGCTGGTTGGGATGCAACTGGCGGGAATCTGAGAGTATGAAGAGGCAGGACGCAAGAAGGGGGCAGGGCCGGCGGGCGATTGTGGTGCTGGTGACGGCTGCCTCGGAACGACAGGCTGTTCGAATCGGGCGGGCCCTGGTTGGGGCCGAGCTGGCAGCCTGCGTCAATATCGTGCGGGGGATCCGCTCGATCTTCCGATGGGAGGGAAAGATTTCAGAGGATCGGGAGGTCCTTCTGATCATAAAGTCCCGGGCCGACCTGTTTGGCCGCCTGGCTGAAGAGGTCAAGCGGCTCCATAACTACCAGGTCCCGGAGGTGATCGCGTTCCCGATTGAGTATGGAGCTGTTGATTATCTGGCCTGGATACTGAAATCAACACGCAAGCCGTTGAAATGAAAAGGTTAATAAAAATACAAAACCGTTGACCCTAGTGGGAAGTTTGGGTAGACTTACCACTTGCTTCACTTGATTTGATGGTTCGGAAGAATAGGAGCCGCACTGGATAGGGAAATGGATTCGACGGATAAAAAACAAGAGCCCGATGCCTGTACCATTGTAATATTCAGGGGCGCCAAGTCGGCCCCCCTGCGTGTTAGCTTTTCAGGCACGACCGTGAAGCGGCTGAAGCTCCTTGGACTGGGGCTTCTTGTGGCCCAAGGCCTCTTTCTCACCCACTACGTGATTCAGTCCACCCAAGTCTGGGAATTAAACGTCCTTCGGGAAGAAGCAGTAACGCTGCGCGGCCAAACCACCTCGTTTTCAGTTTCGCTCGATGATCTCAAGCGCCGCATGCTGGCCATGAAGGAGATCAACCAACGGCTGCGGATCATGCTGGGGATCGACGACCAGCGGCCCTCGGACATGATGAGCGGCAAAGGCGGCAACGAAGTGCCCATGGACGAGGGACAGCCGATTCTGCAAGGTGTGGCACCCGTCGCCCCGCCGGTCGGCCTTCAGGACCTTCCTCCGAGCGAGGCGGCGGCGAATGGGGACATGCCTCTGGCCGAAAAAGTTCAACAGGACATTGCCTGGCTGGATCGTCATTCCACGGTTGAAGAACGGATTCTGGAAGAATTGATCGAAGCGGCCAAGGACAAGTCGGCACGCTGGGCCGCCACGCCTTCCATCTGGCCGGTCCGCGGCTGGGTGACATCGAGATTCGGCGCCCGCGTATCCCCCTTTACCGGCCAACTGGCCATGCATGACGGACTCGACATTGGTGCGGCGCCCAGTACCCCGGTCCTGGCTTCGGCCAACGGCCACGTGAGGGCAGCCGGTTTTGACGCCAAGATGGGCAATCTGGTTCTGATCGATCACGGCTACGGGGTCCAAACGGAATACGGCCACCTGTCCAAGCTCCTGGTCAGGCAGGGGCAGAAGGTGAAACGCGGGGATGTCGTCGCGTTGGTCGGCAGCACCGGCCTCTCCACTGGGCCGCATCTCCACTACATGGTCAAGGTCAAGGGCCAGACCGTCAACCCGCACAACTACATTCTCGACTAGCGCCGTCTCAATTCCGTCTATTCCTCTTCCGCCATCGCTCCTTTCACGGCTCCCTCCCTATGCTATACTGCGCGCATTCCCTTCCACGCCACCACGCACCGCATATGATGTGAGAGTCCCCTCGTGACGGCCCGCCCCATCCTTGAGATCAGCAGGCAACTGGGTTTGCAGGAGGACGAGCTGATCCCGCACGGCCCTTACAAGGCGAAAGTGTCGCTCGATGTCCTGAATCGGCTTGCGGAGCGCCCCGTCGGACACTACGTGCTCGTCACGGCGGTCAATCCCACGCCGCTCGGAGAAGGCAAGACCACGACGGCGATCGGATTGGTGATGGGACTCTGCCGTCTGGGCCAGCGGGCCGTCGTCACGCTGCGGCAGCCGTCGCTGGGGCCGGTGTTCGGGATCAAGGGCGGCGGGGCCGGCGGCGGCCGCGCCTGCATCGTCCCCATGGAAGAGATGAACCTCCATCTCACGGGAGACTCCCATGCGGTGCAATCGGCGCACAATCTGCTCGCGGCGTTCATCGACAATCATCTCTTTCGGGGCAATGCCCTGGGCCTGGATCCGGATCGATTGACCTGGCCGCGGGCCGTCAGTGTCAGCGACCGGTCGCTGCGGCGTCTTCGGATCACCGGCAAAGACGGGGCAGAGCGCGAGGCGCGGTTCGTCATCACGGAGGCCTCTGAGGTGATGGCGATCCTGGCGCTGGCGGGCAGCCTGAAGGACTTGCGCGCCCGGCTTGGCAGGATCGTCGTCGGGGAGGCCCGGGACGGACGCCCGGTGACGGCGGACGATCTGCGCTGTGCCGGCGCGATGGCGGTCTTGCTGAAACAAGCGCTCTGTCCCAATCTCATGCAAACGGCGGAGGGGACGCCGGCCTTCGTCCATGCCGGGCCATTCGGAAACATTGCGCACGGCAATTCGTCCGTCCTTGCCGACGTGCTGGCCCTGCGCTGCGCCGACTATGTCGTGACGGAGACCGGCTTCGCGAGCGAGCTGGGCGCCGAGAAATTCTTCAATATCAAATGCAGGGTCTCCGGCCTGACGCCCAATGCCGCTGTCATTGTCGTAACCTTGCGGGCACTCAAGTATTACGGCGGTGGAGGGGAGATGACATCCGGGCAGCCGGTTCCCGCAGGGCTGGCCGGCCCGAACCGCGATGCGCTGGCCAGGGGATTGGCGAATCTTGAGGCGCACCTCGCCAACGTGCAGGCGCACGGGGTTCCCGCGGTCGTCGCGGTGAACGCGTTCGACCAGGATCCGGACGACGAATTGCGTTGGGTGTGCGAGCAGGCGGTGAAATGCGGGGCGGCCGAGGCGGTGGTCACCACGCATTTTCGTGACGGGGGGAAGGGATCTGAACCGCTCGCCCGGGCCGTGATGAGCGCCTGCCGGAAACCGAAGCGGTTCGCGCCGCTGTATGATGCGGTGTGGCCGATCAAGCGGAAAATCGAAACCATTGCCACGCGCATGTACGGCGCCGCCGGAGTCCGCTACGATGCGCAGGCGGAACGCGACATCGAGCGGGCGGCCCGATGGGGGTTCGACCAATGGCCCATTTGCATGGCCAAGACGCCGCTGTCGCTGTCCCACGATCCGGCACTCAGGGGCCGGCCGTCCGGATTTACCGTTCCGATCAGGGAACTCCGCATCCTGGCCGGCGCCGGGTTTCTGACGGCTGTCTGTTCAGGCATCGAACTGCTGCCGGGCTTGCCGACGCATCCGGCCGGCGAGCACATCGACCTGGATCCTGAGACGGGAGAGATTGTGGGACTGTTGTGAGGGGTAGAGGGATAGCGGGGTATGGGGGTAAGGGGAAAGAGTCGTTTGGTCAGGGGCTGCGCCCGTTATCCCGTTAACCCTATACCCCTGTTGGATCAGCGTTGCTTGAGGTATTTGAGAAATTCCGAGTCGGGGGTCAGGACCATCGTCGAGTTTCGGCTAAAGGTTTTCTTGTAAGCTTCCATTGAACGGGTAAATTCAAAGAACCGGGGATCCTGGCGATAGGCCGAGGCGTAGGTCTTGAAGGCTTTGGCATCCCCCTCGCCCCGGATCTGCTCCGCTTCCTTGTACGCAGTGGCCAGGAGAATCTCCCGGTCCTTTTCGGCCTCCGAGCGAATCTTTTGCGCCTCTTCGGCGCCTTCGGCTCGGTACTGCTTGGCCTGCCGCTCGCGTTCCGCCTGCATGCGGGCGAAGACCGCCTTTTCGTTCTGTTCCGGAAGGTCGGCGCGTTTGATCCGGACATCCTCAATTTCGAGCCCGTAGACGGCCGCCTTTTCGTTGGCGCGCTGCGTCACGATCAACATGATTTCAGAACGTGTCTTGGACACGATATCGGGAAGGTCGTGCCGTCCCAATTCGACCCGCAACTCGGAGTAGATGATGTCGTCGAGGCGGCGCAGGGCGTTCCGCTGGTTCTGGAACGCCTGGAACACTTTCAGGGGATCGACGATGCGCCACTTGGCGAAGTTATCGATGAAGAGGGTCTTTTTGTCCTGCGTGATGACTTCCTGCGGGGACGAATCATAGTCCAGCAGCCGTTTGTCGAAGTAGGTCACGTCCTGGATGAACGGCACCTTGAAGTAGAGGCCGGGCGCGGTGATGTTCCGCTTCGGTTTGCCCAGTTCGACCACGATGGCGGTCTGGGTGATGTCCACGACGAACACCGGCGACACGCCGAGCCCCACCAGCAGCACGGCGACGGCCAGGAGGGCGAGAATGAGGCCTTGCTTGCTCATCGCTTCTTCTCCTCCCCGGCAGGCTGCGCTTTCATCCGGTCGAGCGGCAGGTAGGGGAGCAGCCGCTCCGAGACCTTTCCATCAATGATGACTTTCTCGACGCCGCCCAGCACCTCTTCCATCGTTTCGATGTAGATGCGCTTGCTGATGATGTCCTTGGCCTGCTGATACTCCTTGAGCGTCTTGATAAACCGGGTGGCTTCGCCTTCCGCCCGCGCGAGCCGCGCCTGGGCATAGCCCTTCGACTGGTTCACCATCTGGGCCGCTTCGCCCTTGGCCTTGGGAATGATGTCATTGCGGTAACCCTGCGCCTGGTTGATGAGTTTCTCGCGGTCTTCCTTGGCGCTTTGGACGTCTTTAAACGCGGCGGCCACCGCCTCCGGCGGGTTGACGTCTTTCAGCTGCACGGCCGCGATCTGCACGCCTGCCTGGTAATCGTCCAGGATCCGCTGGATCAACGTTTGCGTGCCGTCCTGGATTAGCGCCTTGCCGGTGGTCAGGGCGTCGTCGATCTTGCTCTTGCCGATCACTTCGCGCATCGCCGCTTCGCCGGCCTTCTCGATCGTCTCCTCGATTTCATCGACCCGGAACAGGTAGTCTTTCGCGCTTTTGATCTTGTACTGGACGATGAATTCCACCGCGATGATATTCAAATCGTCGGTGAGCATCTGGGCTTCTTGCAGACGCACCTGCGCGCGGCCCTGCCGGTCGGTCCGGAAGCCGATCTCGATCCGGTGCAGCGCTTCGACCTTGGGACGGAGGACGGTCTCGACGAAAGGGATCTTGAGGTGCGGGCCCGGTCCCGCGGAGCGGACCACGTCGCCGAAGCGCTTGACCACGCCCTCCTCGTCCGGCGCCACGATGAACGTGCTCTGCCAGACGGTGATGACCAGGAGGGCCAGCAGCACGACGGACCGGATGCCCTTGGACGGCATCATCTGGCGCAATTGGTCCTGGGCCTGACGCACGGCATCGTCAATCGAGTCGCCTCGTTTTCCCCAGGGATCTTTCGGGTCCCAGACCATGTGACTCCTTCAATGACAGTGACACCTTAACAAACCTGACTGCATGGGAGCAAGACGAAGCCGCACGAAATCGGTTCAGGCCGTGGGTGGGGCCTGCACTGGACGGCGGAACGGAAAGAACCTGATCGTTAGGCGGAGGCGGCGAGCAGGGTTCGGTCGGCGTTGAGGACGCGTTCCGGGACGGGCTTCAAGTCCCAGATCAGCCCCAACTGTTCCAGGAACAGGAGGCCGTAATAGGTGAGGTCGATTTCCCACCAGAAGAACCCCTGCCGGGTGGCGGCGGGATAATGATGGTGATTGTTGTGCCATCCCTCTCCCAGTGTGATGAGCGCCAGCCAGAAATTATTGCGGCTCTCGTCGCCCGTCTGGTACCGCTTCCAGCCGAACATATGGGTCAGGGAATTGATGGAGAAAGTGGCATGGGCCAGCACGACGGTGGAGATAAAAAACCCCCAGATCAGCATTTGCGCGCCGCTCGTCCCCAACTCGGGGGCGATGCGGTTGAGCACGGTTCCGAACAGGAACATGCCGGTGCCCAGCAACGTCGGCACGAGCACGTCGAACCGGTCCAGGAACCGGAGCTCGGGGAACTTCGCCAGGTCGGGGACCGCCTTGAAGTCCGTTCCGAAGTTGGCCGGGTAGGTGATCCAGCCCAGGTGGCTCCACCAGAACCCGTGCTGGACAGGGGAGTGAATATCCTTTTCGGTGTCAGAGTACACATGGTGCTGGCGGTGATTGGCCGCCCACCAGAGCGGGCCGCGCTGCACGGCTGAATTCCCGATCACCGCCAGCACGAACTGGAACGGGCGGGACGTCTTGAAGGTCTTGTGCGAGAAATAGCGATGGTAGAAACCGGTGATCGCGAACATCCGGATCAGGTACATCGAAACGGCTGCCGCAACGGCCACCCAGCTCCATCCGACCCAAATCACCGCCAAACAGATGAGATGGACTGTCAGGAAAGGGAGCCAGCGGGTCCACGTGACCCACGTCGGGATGTGCCCATCCATGTAACGGCCGGTGAGGGAGGAGTCAAACCACTGGGCGATGGCAATCATCGCGTGCTTCTTGCGCGTACCCTTGATCAAGTCTTGCATTCGTCCCTGCTCCTTCGATTGGCCGGCCGCATTTGTAGAGTTGTACTTATACCATTTCCCGAGGCGTGATGCTACGAAAAACAGGAGGGGAGGGCAGTTGGATGCCGGAAGGAGTCCCTACGTCACGGTCCCGCCGCATGAGGAGCCGGAACCGGCGGTGCAGCCATAGCAATGGTTGCCGGTGACGATGTGGCGTGTGTGCAGCTTGGCGGAATCAAAGTCGCGAATGTGGCGTGGCGCGCCATGGTCCACGGGCAGGTCGAGCATCTGGTTGAAGTCACAGTCGTACAGGGTCCCGTCCCAACCGACGGAGAGGGTGTAGCGGCACATCACGCCGGCTGCGGCCGCCGGGTTGAACGCATTGGCCAATCGTTCCATGTACCCTTCGTAGTTGCCGCTGTCGACCAGAAATTCCAGGAAGCGGCTGATCGGCATGTTGGTGATCGTGTAGAGATGGTTGAAGCTGACGCCGTGTGTGCGCTGCAGCTCGCGGCGAAATTGCACTTCGACCGCCTCCTGCTTGGGCGGCAAAAACGCGCCGACAGGGTTGTAGACGAGATTGAGCGTCAACCCGCTGCCCTCGCGGCCGTAGCCCAGCCGATTGAGCAGTTGCAACGCCTCGATGGACTTGTCGAAGACGCCGTCTCCACGCTGGGCGTCGGTCTGGGTGGCACGAAAATAGGGCAGGGACGCAATCACTTCGACGCGGTGCGCCGCGAGAAATTCGGCCAGGTCGGCCTGCGAGGGGAGCAACAGGACGCTCAGGTTGCAACGGTCCAGCACGTGCCGCTTCAGTCGGGTCACCTCTTCAACCAGCCATCGAAAATTCGGATTGAGTTCCGGTGCGCCGCCCGTGATGTCCACGGTGGGAATGTCCGTCTTGGCCAGCATCGTCATGCACAGGTCGGCGGTCTCACGCGACATGCTTTCCCGCCGGTCCGGTCCGGCATCCACGTGGCAATGACGGCAGGTCTGGTTGCAGAGTTTGCCGACGTTGATCTGAAACAAGGTGATGCCGGTCGCGTGGAGCGGGTCCAGGCCGGCCTGGCGCATGGGTGCGTCGAACGGGGGGCAGGATTGCACCTGCGAGAGAATCCGGAGCTGCTCGGTGGCGGAGGCGAGCGGATTGTGGCGGCCCAGCAGCGTCAATGCCATGCGGACATCCTTGTCTGAAGCCGGCTCAACAACAACCACCCTCGGGCGCGCAGGACACCGATGCTCCGGTGACATCCTGCGAGGCCCGATTGATGACGGCGAAGTGTGGTTGGTAGTGCTCGTTCTGAAGCACCCGCAGGGTTTTCGAGCAGATCTCGAGGGGGGCTCCGCGGCGGAAGACATGGTGGTCGTCATCTTCCACCTCGGCGAAGGGGCCGGTGAAGATCGCGAAATCTCCCTTCCAGACGCAGGCCTTCTGCTCAGGCAGGACGGCCAGCCAGCGGGGATCGGACGGCTCAATCGATGCCGGCGACCCGGACAGCACGAACAGCTGCTGAAACAACGGTGCGCTCAACATCTGCTCCGTACGGGCATCGATCTGTCGGGGGACACCCCGCCGGTAGCTCTGCCCCAGTTCATCGACCACCCTGCTGAAGGGGCCCACCAGCGTTGCGAACTGGTTACGCGCGTTCGGTTGGACTGGCGGGAGCTTATATCCAGTCAGGGTGATGGAGAGAAACTGGATTCCGTCGATCCTTTGCCAGGGAATCGTCTTTACTTGATGAATGGCCAGAAATCCGGCCTCGACCATCCCGCCGATATAGTCGCCGACCGTCAGTGCGCCCGAGAGACAGTCGCCCCATTTTTCTGTGTTGTGGACAAGATATTGCGGGACGGTCTGATCCGACACAATGTCCGAGATGGTGAACCGCCCGCCGGGTTTCAGCGCGCGGAACATTTCCCTGAACACCTTGCGCTTGTCCGGGGCCAGGTTGATGACGCAGTTGGAAATGATCAGATCCGCGCTGCCGTCGTCCACCGGCATGGCGTCTGCCATGCCTTTGCGGAAGTCGACGTTGGAGGAGGGATGTCCGAGGTTCTTCGCCACGATTGGGGCGTTACGACGGGCGATTTCCAGCATCGTGTCGGTCATGTCGATGCCGATCACATGGCCGGTGGGGCCGACACGCCGCGAGGCTTCAAAGCAATCGATGCCACCTCCGGAGCCGATGTCCAGCACGGTTTCGCCGCTCCGCACCGTGTCCAGGCCGGCCGGCGTGCCGCAGCCGTATGAGATGTGAAGGACTTCCTCGGGAATGAATGTTTTGAGGTCGTTAAAGTTGTAGCCGGTCGGGCAGCACATCTGCTCGCCCGTGGCGGCGGCCCTCGCGTAACGCTCGCTCACCTTCTGCGCAATGTCGTCAATCATGCCGGTCTCCGTGCGGGATGGGCGATGTTCATATACCGGACGGGTCCATGGGTGTCAACGGGCCGGGGTATCCGTTCGCCTTCCCTCATAAAG
>DASWIN010000223.1:0-19982 GCA_036397655.1 Nitrospiraceae bacterium
ATGCGAAGACGGTGGCAGACGAAGCTGGTGCTGGGATCGGTGAGTTAGGCGCGAGACGAGCGGAAAGGGCGCGAAAGGCAAGTCGCGCAAGTCTCGCTTTTCTCGCGAGCACGCTGGAGGATCGACGCATGGGACTATTGCAACGCATGAAACATGATGTCAGGGCCGGATGGGTGTCGCTGCGGTATGGGACCGCCAAGGCGGCCACGCGCGCCCTGGAAGAAACCGAAATGCTTCGGTTGCGCGTGGACCTGCGCAAGCTGGATGAGCGCATCAAGGATCTCTGCGGCGATATCGGCGAGCGGGCGGTGGACCTGCACGAGCGCGGCGAGTCGGTCGAGCACGTCCTCTCGGACCGTGAAATCAACCAGATCGTGCAACAGGTGTCGATGCTGAAGGCGGAACGGGGCAAATTACTGGCCGAAATGGACGAGATCCAAGGGATCGAATAATGGATGTAGTCGTAAAGTCAAAGGTTGGTCGTAAGGTCTATCAAGTCAGAACGTCTGTCAAGTCACAAGACTTGAAGACTTTGCGACTTTGGGACTTGCTGACTGCGAGCAGGACTTGATGACTTTACAGACTTGATGGACTTTGGGACACCATAGTCGTGCTCCTAGCCGGAATCGACATCGGAACCCTGACCTGCCGGTTGCTGATCGGCCGCGTGTCCGGCGACGGCCGTCTGGCCGAGGTGCATTCAGACCGGCGTATCCTGCGTCTGGGCGAGGGTGTGGACCGCGATCATCTGCTCCGTCCTGCCGCCATCGCGCGCGTCGTCGAGACGCTGCGTGACTGGCGCGATGTGATCAACCGGCACCAGGTGGACGGGCAGATTGCCGTCGCGACGAGTGCCGTACGGAATGCCAGAAACCGGGAGGAATTTCTCGGACGGGTCAAGCAGGAGGTCGGGTTCGATATTGAAATTATCAGCGGCGAGGAAGAGGCGCGGCGGACGCTATTGGGAATCCGTTCCGGCTTGCCGGCCGGTGTCACCACCATTCTCGGCCTTGATATTGGCGGCGGTAGCACTGAGTTTATTCTGGATCGGCCGGGTCATGAGCCAGTGATGCACTCGATTGAAATCGGCGTGGTTCGGCTGACGGAGCGCTTGCTGACGAGCGATCCGCCGACGACGGATCAAATCCAATCGGCCCGCGAGCTGGTTCAGAAGGAGACGGAGCAGATTCGGACGATGCTCGGGGACCTTCAGGGCGTGACTTTTGTCGGAACTGCCGGCAGCATCACTACGCTGGCCGCCATGGCGCAGAAGTTGACGACATACGAGCCGATCCGCATTCATAATTACCGGCTGAGTCTTGAGACAATCCGTGGCCTCGAGAGAGAAATATTGAGCCGGACGAAAGCCCAGCGCCGTGAGATGCCGGGCCTTGAAGCGGGCCGCGAGGACGTGGTGGTGGCCGGCACGCTGATCCTGCACGGCGTCATGGAAACGCTGGGATTTACCGAAGGGCTGGTCAGCGATGTCGGCCTGCGCGAAGGCGTGCTGATTGATCTGGCGGCACGGATCCGGCGTCGTGACGGGTGACCGGTGACACGTGACTCGCGGAAAAGACTCACAACCTCTTTTTCTGGGCCGATGATAGTTTGGTACCTCCTCGCCGTGCTGATACTCTCTGTTTTAGGCTACGGCTACTGGTACGCTTACACACATGCGTGGCTCGATATGGACCTCGATGATGAGCAAAACAGACATATACCCAATGCCCAGCTTTCCTTTTATGATGAGACTGGACAGTTGCTGGCTGAAGGAAAGACAGACAATGAGATTGTCCTCTTGCGTCATCCGGTACGTGGGTATTGTGAGCCATCCCCTGAGGACCATAACGCTCGAATGCGCGAGTGCCTTAAAGAACATTCGGTATGGCAAGCGAATTGGCTCCCCCGCCTTCGCACAGTTACCATCCGTACAGGCTCGTGCGAGCTAAAGGGGGTCTCTGTCACTTTCAAGACCTATGCGACATGGGGGTTCTGGTGGGTGCCCTTACCACACATCAGAGGCCTGCAGAGCACTATGTACAAAGTGAATCTGAAAATAAATCGTTCAAACTGCACAGTTGTCGGCAATCGCTAATGGGGAAAAGAAAACAGGGACATCCAAAATTTGTAGAGCTATCACTATTGGAGTAGCCCTTTGATCGTGGCGAAGCGTTAAGGCGGCAGGCTTAGAAGCGGCCTGCCGCCTTTCTTTTTAGTTTTGGGAGGGATTTTTCTTTCGAGCGGCGGGTTGGTCTCCTCCAACTGCGCGCGTCGAAGGAGCACCGTCTTCGTGTGCGCTTTCCGCGAGCAAGGAGGAGACCAACCCGCAAGCTCGCTCCTCATCCTTCTCCTTCACCGTTGCGAGTACCAGCGGAAGCCCTGCGATTCCTTGAATGCCGGTTTGAGCGCGGCGCCCGGCTTCTCCAGCAGCAGCACCTTGAAATCCCACAGGCCGAACCAGGCCGGATCGCTCACCGCGTGATAGTGGCAGCCTGAAAGTTTCGGCAGCATGGGGCCCAGCGCCTGGGCCAGCTCCTTCTCGGTGTAGGCGCGGATGGCGAACGGCTTGTTCTGAGCCTGGCAGAAGCGTTGGATGGCGTAGGCCGCGCCGGTGCAGAGAACCTGCGTGTCCGGTTTCATCATCAGGAACTTCGGCAGCGCGGCATACTGTTCCTGAAAGCCGAGCCATCGCGCGGCATGACGCAGGTGGGTGTATTGCACTTCATATTCGGTGTGACCCGGGAGTTTGACCGGCTCGGGCCAGCCGGTTTCAACCCCGAACTCGATCAGGATCGCGCGGCCACCCGGTTTGAGCACACGCCAAAGCTCGGAAAGAAACCGGACAGGCCCCAGGTTGAAGATAAATTCGTCCGGCAGGTCGGGATCGAACGGCAGACGGATGCGGCGAATCCAGTCGATCGCTTCCTGATGGAGGGGCGTGCGGCCCTTCCCGGTTTCCAATTCACCACGCGAGAGATTCACCGGCGTCATGTCGGCGAGATTTTCGTTGTCGATGACGATGTCCACGCCGGCGTCGCGGAGCGGCAGCTGTTCCGCATTCGCCTGCGTGCCGCTGGAGCGCCAGCCGGCCGTGCCGGCAAGCTTCAGTTGCGCTTTGACGAACGGCGGTGTGAGATCGAGAAACATATAATGGAGGCTGCTGCGCTCGGCCGGGGATAATTCTGCGGCAATCTCGCGCGCGACGTAGCCGAGCCCGCCGCCGACTTCAACCAGGGTGCGGGGCTTCGTCGTCCACCAGCCGAGCTGCCGGAGGTGCCTGGCCAGCAGCCGTCCGTAGGTCAGCCCCTGCAGGGCTTCGCTCGGCTCGCGAAACAGATGCGAGACGGTCGTTTCGATCGTGTCGAAATGGCCTTCATGCTGGGCAATTTCTCGCGTATGAAACTGGACCAGCTGTTCGCCGCCCTCGAATCCCTTCCGCCCGGACCAGCCTTCACGGATTTGCTGGAGCAACAGATCCCACTTGATGTTCAGCCGGTGCCCGCCGGCCGGCGGCTCGGTACCGTAGTAGCAGAGCGAGTAATTCGGCAGCGACCAGCGTTCGAGGTGCCAGCATCCGTTCTGCCCCTCCGGCCCACACACCCATTTCCCGAACCGGCCGAGCAGCTCGCCGACCGTCATGTGGCCGTCCATTGATGTCAGCAGTTCCAGGCCGGCGCGATTGAGTCGGACGAGGGGGAGGGCGTCATCCAGCGGCGTGAGCCACCATTCGTCGGCGCCGTGCTGATAGGTGATCATGTCCGGCATGCGCCAGGCGCGGAACGCGAGGACCTGATCGGTCAGTGTGAGCGGTTGATGGGCGACGGCAGCCGGTTTCATGGCGCGTGATGTAAGGCAATCAACGTCGGGATCGGCGCGTAAGACGCGTAAGAGTACACGAAGGGAATCAGCGGGGCAAGCAATGCGAGCGCGGGATCAATTAGATCTGCGGCGGAACCGCCGAGTCGGTGACGGTCAACGTGCCCCGCATGACGGGATGGATGCGGCAATGGTAGGCGTAGCGGCCCGGAGGCAGGCTCGGCAGCGTATAGTGCGCATTGGACGGCATGATGCCCGAGTCGAAGGTGCAGGGGCCGTCGTCAAGACAGCTGTCGTGGGTGATCGTGTGTTCCGTGGGAGTGGGATTGTCCCAACGGATCGGCGTGCCGGTCGAGACGGTGGCCGACACGGGGAGAAAATAGGGCGCGCCGTTTTCGATCGTGATCTGGAAATGCGGAGAAGTCGCCCCCCCGGGCAAGACCCCCAGCGCGAGCATGGCGGACATGGCGACGATTCGAACGATTGTCACGAACTCTTCCTCCTGCCTGTACGTATATGATACCACTTCTCTAACCATTAGAGACAGGGAGGCATGTGAGGATTCATCCGGCGATTCGATTCATTTTCGGGGCCTTATGCGCGGGGCTGTCTGCGCTGACGGTCGTGGAGGCCCCGACCTCGCTGCTGTGGCTCGCCGCCCTCGGCGTGACTGAGTGGGGCTACTGGCTGGCGCCTCTCCCGTTACTGACCTGGTTGCCCGGCTGGAACCGTTCGTGGACCGGGCAGGCCGGCGCCTGGCTGGGCCTGGCGGCTGCGCTCTTATTGACGACGCCGCTTCTTCGCACGGCAGTGCTTATTCAGAACTTGTCTGGCGAGCTGCCGCCGTTTATCAGAATCGCCGAGCCACGATCCCTGGACGGTGCCCCCCCGCGGAGCACACCGATTGTTCTCACCGACCTGCTGCTCGGGGTGTCATCACCGGACGTCATTACGCGGGAGGTCGTCTATGCCACGAACGGCGGCCAGCCGCTCGCGCTTGATCTGTACCAACCGGTGGGAGCCACGCAGGCTCCTGGCGTCATCATCGTTCACGGGGGTTCCTGGCAGCATGGAGACCGCGCCGAATTGACGGCGCTCAACCGGTACCTGGCCGCGCGTGGGTACGTGGTGGCAGCGGTCAGTTACCGTTTTGCTCCGAAGTGGCCGTTCCCGGCTGCGCGGGACGACGTGCATGAGGCCGCCGCGTTCTTGAAAGCGCATGCCGGCGAGTACGGCCTGGATCCGCACCGGCTGGCGCTGCTCGGCCGTTCAGCCGGTGGGCAGATTGTCTTGTCGCTGGCATATACGGCAACTGATCCGGACATTCGTGGCGTGGTCTCGTTCTACGCGCCGGCGGACATGAAGTATGGTTATGAGCATCCCAGCAATCCCTGGGTCTTGGATTCATCCGGCGTGCTGGAAGCCTATCTGGGCGGAAACCCGGCCCAGGCACCCGCCACCTATGAGGCGGCATCGCCGATCAGGTTTGTGTCATCCCATACCGTCCCGACGTTGTTGATTCATGGAGGACGCGACGAGCTTGTCTTTCCTGCGCAAAGCGAGCGTTTGGCGGCACGGCTGGCGCAGGCGCAACGGCCGCATTATTTTCTTCGCCTGCCCTGGGCGACACATGGCTGTGATGTGCATTTCAGCGGGCCCTGTGGGCAGATCAGTACCTATGTCATCGAGCGGTTTCTAGCCGCGGTCATGCGCGACTAGCTGATGCAAGTCTTTTTAGCAGCCGGTTTCACCCCTAACGCATTGTATTGTCTGTGCTTTCTTGATAGTGACGAAGGCTGGTTGCAAGCCGCAACCCTTTCATGCTAGATGGGGGCCGCAATCGGTGCTCGTGATGTGCTGCGGATGAGGGGGAGGAGATGGCGAAGAAAAAGAAGAAGAAACCGGCCAAGCGTGCGGCCCGGAAGCCAAAGAAGAAATTGAAGGTGGCGAAGAAGCGCGCGGCTGGAAGAATGAAAGCATTGAGGAAGGCAAAGCGGGCCCCCGCGAAAAAAGCCGCAGTGGTGGCAAAGACGGCCCCCGTAGTTAAGCCCGCCGGGTTGGCCCCGGCACCGGTGCGGACCATGAAGCCGCAGTCTGCCCGGCAGGAATCGTTGCGGGAGGCCATGCCGGACGATATTGAGATGGATGACGATCTCGTGGATGAGGTTCCCCAGGCGATGCGGGATGATATGGACGATGAAGAGCCGCCGGACGAAGAGGGGCGTGGCGATTATCTCGATAAGCCGGACGAACTTTCCGGAGAAGATGAGGAATGAGCCGGGCGGTGCTCCTGCCTGGTGCAGTGTGACGGGGCACCTGTCCTTTTCCCTTCATGCGATTTGACGACTAGCGATCTCTCACCCGGCCCGACAGCCGGTATTTCACCAACATGACCAGCCATTTTTTGTTTATTGCCGGCGCGCTCCGCGAACGGACTTCGCGGGACAGTGCCGAGTTGCAACTGTCGCATCAGGTCTGGGGGCTCCGCAGCGCCCTGATCGGCGAAAATGTGCAGAAGTACCTGTCCGCCGAGTCGTGCGGATTGGTCTATGTCCTGAAGGAAGGACTGTGTGCGCAGTTTTCTATTTCGTCCGGCGTCCAACCGCTCGATCGGTTGGATCCGCTGGTGCGTGATGAACTGCGGACCGAGGCCCGGAACGGCTATGTCGCAGTCACGAATGTCCGCCGTCTGCAGTCATCATCGGAGCAGAGTCTGGCAAGCTTGAAACGTATCCTGGATGTGCCCGATCAGGCCGAGTTGACGAGGCGTCTCAATCTCGGCATGCACCGGCTGACGCAGGAGCAGTACGACGCCCTGCGGAGCACGGTGGAGGGGAGCGTGTGATCGGTCTCAGGCCTGGACGTCCAGGAGTCGGCCGCGTGACCGCGCTGGTTGCGGTGGCGATCGGCGCCTGGCTGTATGGGGCGACGGGGTGGGACATCTCGCGGGCGCAGGGCGCCTGCGTGATGGAGCGCGAACCGGCCGGTCAATCCGCAGTGTTCATGCGGCATCTCGGCTCGGGGTGCACGGAACAAGAGCGCAAGGCACAAGCCGTCACCGCGGACGAAGTGCTCGCCGCGTTGAAACAGGGCAAGGGAGTAGATGTCGCCGGGGTGCTGATCGTCGGCGATCTGTTCCTGGATGCGCTGCCCTCGGTCACGCTCGAGGCCGTGCCGAATTTGCCGTCGTCCGTTCGCGACGCGCTCCGGTCCCGGCAGATCGCGGAAGTTCGCAGGGTCGGTGGTCCGATCGTGATCACACGGTCCGTGATACGAGGGGCCGTCGGGAGCCGGCTCACCGACGGCGCCATCGTGGTCCAGGGACCGGTCACCCTGATCGGGACGACGTTCGAGCGGACTGCCGATTTTTCCCACACGGTGTTCCTGGGCGAGGTTGACGGGTCCCAAGCGGTGTTTCTCTCCCAGGCCCTGTTCGTGCAGGCGCACTTCGCCAAGCCGGTCCGTTTTGAAAAAACGGCCTTCGGCCCCCATTCCCGTTTTCACCGGTCCGTGTTCAGCGATTCGGTCTCGTTTCTCAGGGCCGGGTTCAACGGTCTGTCCGAGTTCCTTGAGGTGACCTTCGAGAAGGAAGCCGGTTTTTCACGCGCCTATTTCAAGATGGGGACCGGGTTTTCCGGCAGCCGGTTCGGAGGCATCCTCGATTTCTCCGAGGCGGTGTTCGAGCGTGAGGCGTTTTTCACTTTCGCGGTCTTCGAACAGGATGCCTACTTCCGCCGCGCCGTCTTTCGCGGCGCGGCTGATTTTTCCAACGCGGAATTCAAGGGGCTCGACGATTTTTCAAAAGTGATGTTCGATGCCCAGCCGAATTTTTCACGCGTGAAAGTCAGCGAGACTCAGCGGACCCCCGGAGGGCTGCAGGATCCCCGCATCATGTACGGTATTGCCGCCTTGCTGGCGGTCTTTACAATCGGGCTCCTGTGGAGTATGCGTAAGCGGTAGCCGCGTGCTGGCGACCCACTACATATAGAATTTATCTTGCATCAGACCACATAAGGTTGTATAAATAAACGGGTTTTGAACCTGACGGCAAGGGGGCAGGACTGTGCCGGATGAGGGGGAATCGGGGGAGCTGCCAGAGGTGCTGATGGACCAGGCCGGGCAAATGGAGCTGCCGTACCATGTCCGGCTGTGGGTATTTGAAGAACCGCTCGATTCACAATAGCGATGGATCAAGAACAAGAAAATAGGCAGGATTCGTGGCGGGAACGTGCGTTGCCAGGGAATTCGACTGACGACATGCCGGAACTGTCAGGCTCGGCAGGACAGATGGAGCTGCCGTATCATGTCCGGCTGGAGCACTTTGAGGGACCGCTCGACCTCCTGTTGCACTTGATCAAGAAAAACCAGGTCAATATCTACGACATTCCGATCGCCATGATCGCCCAGCAGTACCTGGATTACTTGAGCATGATGAAGTCGCTGAATCTGGCCGTGGCCGGCGAGTTTCTCGTCATGGCGGCGACGCTGGTGCAGATCAAGTCGCGCATGCTGCTTCCGGCCGATGAGACGGAAGTCGACGACGAAGACGGGCCGGACCCGCGCGAGGAATTGGTCCGCCGGCTGCTGGAATACCGGCAGTTCAAGGACGCCGCCCGGCAGCTCGACGACCGCGAGCATCTCTGGCGCGAGATCTATGCGCGCGAGCCGATGCCCTTGCCGACGATCCGGTCGGATGAAGTCTCGTTGGACGACGTGAGCCTCTTTGACCTTGTCGATGCGCTGCAAGGGGTGCTGGCGCGCCTGCCGGCCGGCAGCCTGGTGGAAATCGTTCCGGAAAATCTGACCGTAAAAGAGCGCATGAACGCGATCCTGGAGGCCCTGGACAGCAGGGAGTCCGTCACGTTCCAATCGCTGTTTGAGGGCGAGGTGCACCGCCTGGTCGTAATCGTGTCGTTTCTGGCCCTGTTGGAGCTGGTCAAGCTGAGGCTGGTGCGGCTGTTCCAGGGCGAGGCTTTCGGCGCCATTCTCGTCATGCGGGCGTTTGCGCCGATCACTGACGACGAGCCGGTTGAGCTCTGAGGCGGCGGGAGGGGGAGCTATGGATCACATCGATGAGCTGGAATCCGGTGAGCCGAAGCAGGACGAGCCTTCCGTAGCAGCGGCGATCGCGGAGGCCGCTCCGATGGCCGAGGGCGACGAATCAGCCCGCCTGCAGGCGTTGGAGGAGCGTGAGCTCAAGGCGATCCTGGAGTCCCTGTTGTTTGTCACTGCCGAACCGGTGCCGTTGGAACGACTCATGGTGGCGCTGGGGACCGTGTCGAGAATCGAACTCAGGCAGGCCCTGCAGTCGTTGCGCGAAGACTTCGATCGCGACGGGCGGGGCGTGCAGGTGGTGGAGCTGGCGGGTGGCTATCAGATGGTCACGCGGGCCGAGTATGCGCCCTGGATCACGCGTCTGGCCAAGGCGAAGGCGTCGCCGAAACTGTCCCGCTCCGCGATGGAATCACTGGCGATCATTGCGTACAAGCAGCCGATCGTGCGCTCGGAAATCGAGCAGATCCGTGGCGTGGAAGTGTCCGGCGTGCTGCGCACGCTGCTGGAGCGCAAGTTGATCCGGATGGTGGGGCGCAAAGACGTGCCCGGCCGCCCGATCATGTACGGTACCACGAAGCTCTTTCTCCAGCAGTTCGGCCTCAGCGATCTGTCGCAGTTGCCGCCGCTGCGTGAGTTCAAGGAACTGGGGGAAGCGGAGCAGGCGATGCTCCCGGTCGAGGATGGACTGCAGATTGGCGACCAGGAGACTGTTGCCACCGGCACCCCGGACGAGTCATCCGACGCAGAGCCCTCGCCGCAGTCCTGACTCTCTTTGGCCGCGCGGGCATCGCTTGTTCTCTCCTCGATGCTCCCATACAATGACCGCTCGATCTTCCTGAAGCGAATCCTGTTGCACGGCGCGCTGCGCGTCCAGGCGGGATGCGCGGAAGCGGTCGCGATGAGTGGCTATGTTCACATTGCGTAGGAGCGATTGGCTCTTTGCCGGGGCGATTGTCGTGGTGGTGGCGGGCGTCTCGCTCCTGCCGTCGCCGCGCGATCGGAACCCGGCCATGCCGGCAACGCTGGAGCACAAGGGGCTGACGGAGAAGGCTTGCATCCAGTGTCACGCGGTCGGGCAAAGCCGGCCGCTTCCGGATCGGCATCCCAAGCGGCAGGACTGTTTTCGTTGCCATAAGGGACCGGATACCGCGGGAGGCAAAGTGTGAGGACGCGGTCATGGTAACGGTGCTGCTGTTCGGGCTGACCCTTCAACAGAGCGTTGAGGAGTCCGAGTTGCAACTGGAGGTCGCCAGCCCGGTGACGGTGAAGGTCCTGCTGGAATCGAATCAGGACAAACTGGCGGGCGCCCTGCCGTTCATGCACAAGGGCGAATTGCTGGTCGCCGTGAACAAGAAAGTGGCATCGCTGGATTCGATGGTCAAAGACGGCGACATCGTGAAGCTGACGCACCAGGCGCATCCGATCTTTGATGGCGCGATGTGGCAGAACCCCTAGCAGAATGTTGAAAAAGGCCGCTGGCTTTGTTCTCGCATCGCTCAAAGCCTCAACATACGAAAAGGAGTATGCCTCGGCTTTTCGCTCGCTGCGGCCGCAATCGGGAAAAGCACGCGTCTTGACGCGTGCGGGGTGGGCGGGTGAAAAGGCGGCCTTTTTGAACATTCTGAGAGACGCTATCCTGTGGCAGGTGGTTCCGAGACGGCGCCCATCGAGCGGTATTTCCGGTCGCGGTGAGCCAAGAGGTTCTGGGGTGAGAGTTCGCCGAGTTGGCTGAGATGGCCGGCGAGCGATTTCGCAATTCGTTCGGCTGCCATCCGGACATCACGATGTGCGCCGCCGGTCGGCTCGGGAATCACGTCGTCGATCACGCCGAGTTCGCGTAAATCGGTTGCCGTCATCTTGAGGGCGCTGGCGGCGTCCTGCACTTTGGCGGGGTCGTCCCACAGAATCGCCGCGCAGCCTTCTGGTGAAATAACCGAGTAGATGGAGTGCTCCAGCATCAGGACGCGGTCGGCCACGCCCAAGGCGAGTGCGCCGCCGCTGCCGCCTTCTCCGGTGACGATGGAGACGATCGGCACGGTCAGCCGCGACATGACCAGGAGGTTCCGCGCGATGGCTTCGGCCTGGCCGCGCTCCTCGGCGCCGACTCCTGGAAAGGCGCCTGGCGTATCGATAAACGTGACGATCGGACGGTTGAACTTCTCCGCAAGTCTCATCAGGCGCAACGCTTTACGGTAGCCCTCGGGATTGGGCATGCCGAAGTTCCGCTGCATCCGCTCCTTGAGTGTTTTCCCCTTCATGTGACCGATCGCCATGATGGACTGGTTGTTGAAGCGGGCGAACCCGCCGACCACGGCCTGGTCGTCGCCAAAGACGCGGTCGCCGTGCAGCTCGACGAAGTCCCTGCAGAAGGCGCTGAGATAGTCGAGGATTCCCGGTCGCTGGGGATGCCGGGCCAGTTGGGTGCGCTGCCAGGGCGTGAGCTTGCCGTAGAGCTCGACCTCGGTCTGGGCGAGGCGGGTCTTGAGCTTGCGGATTTCATCTTCGACGGCCGGCTTGGACGAGCCGGAGCCCGCCAGTTTGTCGATCCGCTCTTCCAGCTCGCGGATGGGCTTCTCGAATTCGAGATAATCTTTCATGCCGCGTGTACTCCGTATTACAGCATGACGACGGCGCCTTTGCCTAGCACATTTTCAACTTCGGCCACGAACCCTTCGCTCGGCAGGACCTTCACATTGGGCACGGGCTCCGTATCGGCTTCGAGGTCCGGTGGCAGGCAGAGCGTAAAGGAAATGGCGGTCGGGCCCGGGTGGCGCCGAAGAATCTGTTCCACCTGCCCGAGCTGGGTTGAGGCGTCTGGTCCGTCGGTGACGCGGATGTTGATGTGTGAGACAGCCCGGGCGAGGAGGCTTTCGAGGGCTTCGATCTTCGTGCCCTTCACGCGTGTGCCTTTTTCAGCCCGGTCCACGATGCCGGTTATCCGGATGACGCGCTCAGGGACGAGGAGGTCCGACGCGGACTTGAAGAGATCGGGGAACACGATGATCTCCATCAGTCCCTGCGGGTCCTCGATTTGGACGTAGGCCATGCGGTCGCCTTTTTTGGTGGTCAACGTTTTGACCGTCGTCACGATGCCGCAGAGCTTCACTTCCTTGCCGTCGGTCACCTCGCCCAGCGTTCCGGTCGTCGCCGTCGAAAATTTCTTCAGCGCCGCTTCGAACCGCGACAGCGGGTGGGCCGTGATGTAGAAGCCGGTCAGTTCGCGTTCGTACTTGAGCAACTGGCCCTGGTCCCATTCCGGCAGATCCGGCAGGGTGGCTTCGGTCAGGCCATGGACGGAATCGGCGGACGGACCGTCGCCGAAAATGCTGGTTTGGCCCCGTTCGCGTTCCTGCTGGGCGGCCGCGCCTTCGTCCACGGCCTGATCCAGCACGGCCATCAGCTGTGCGCGGCGCGCACCGGTCGAGTCGAAGGCACCGGATTTGATCAGGCCTTCCAGCATGCGCTTGTTGACTTTGCGGAGGTCGATGCGCCGGCAGAAATCAAAGAAGGAAAGGAATTTCCCCATGTCATCGCGCACGGCGATGATGGATTCCACGGCGCCTTCCCCGACGTTCTTGATGGCGGCCAGTCCGAAGCGGATGCCTCCCTCCGCGACGGCAAAATCCCTCTGGCTTTCGTTGACATCGGGTGGCAGCACCTTGATGCTCATGTCCCGGCATTCGGTGAGGTAGCCGACCATCTTGTCGGTGTTGCCCATTTCAATGGTGAGCAGGGCGGCCATGAACTGCGTGGGGTAATGCGCTTTGAGAAGGGCCGTGTGATAGGTCACGACCGCATAGGCGGCGGCGTGGGATTTGTTGAATCCGTATCCGGCGAACTTCTGGATCAAATCAAACAGTTTCTTCGCCTTGGGCTCCGAGATCTTGCGCCCCTTGGCCCCTTCAATGAACTTCGCGCGGAGCTTTTCCATCTCCTCGGGCTTTTTCTTGCCCATGGCGCGGCGCAGGATATCGGCCTGGCCGAGGGAGAAGCCGGCGATCTTGTTGGCGATCGCCATGACCTGCTCCTGGTAGACGATCACGCCGTACGTGTCCTTGAGCAGGGGTTCCAGTTCCGGGACCTCGTAGGTGATGGGAACCTTGCCCTGCTTGCGCTTGATGAAGTCGGGGATCAGGTCCATGGGGCCGGGGCGGTACAGGGCAATGATGGCGATGATGTCTTCGAACCGGTCGGGCCGGAGCCCGGTCAGGAGATCCCGCATGCCCGCGCTTTCCAGCTGGAACAGTCCGGTGGTTTTGCCCGACGCGAGCAGCGCGAAGGTCTGCGGATCGGTATACGGAAGCTGCTCGATGGACAATGGAGGCTGGTCGGGATGCATCCGGTTGATCAGGTTGACCGCGTTGTGGATCATCGTCAGCGTCTTCAGCCCCAGGAAGTCGAACTTGACGAGGCCGATTTTTTCCACGTCGCCCATGGAATATTGGGTCACAATTTCGTCGTTGGCGCCCTTATAGAGGGGTACGTGGTCCGTCAGGGGCCCTTCGGAGATGACGACGCCGGCGGCGTGCGTGGAGGCGTGGCGGGCCAGCCCTTCGAGCGACTTGGCGATGGACATCAGCTCACCGATCTTCGGATCGGTCTCAGTAAGCTCGCGCAGCTTTGGTTCCTGCAGCAGGGCATCGTCCAGCGTGATGTTCAATTGATTCGGCACCAGCTTGGCCACGCGATCCACTTCGGCGTAGGGGATTTCAAGCACCCGGCCGATGTCGCGAATCGCCGCCTTGGCGCCGAGGGTGCCGAACGTGATGATCTGGGCAACGTGGTCCGATCCGTACTTATCGACCACGTAGTTGATGACTTCCCCGCGCCGGTTCATGCAGAAGTCCATGTCGATGTCGGGGAGCGACACGCGTTCCGGGTTCAGGAACCGTTCAAAGAGCAGGGTGTAGACGAGCGGATCGAGATCCGTGATGCGCAACGCATAGGCGACCAGGCTGCCGGCGGCCGAACCGCGGCCTGGCCCGACCGGAATGCCGCGCGAGCGGGCGAACCGGATGATGTCCCACACGATCAGGAAGTAGCCGGCGAATCCCATCGAACAGATGATGGTCAGCTCTTCCTTGAGCCGGACCTCGTAGGCCAGGGCGGGAATCGAACTCGGCCGCTCCTTCAGGCGAGCGGCCAGTCCTTCCTTCGCCAGGTGCTCCACGTAGGTTTCCCGCGTGAATCCGTCCGGGACTTTGTATTGAGGCAGGTGCGTCTGGTTCAGGGCCAGTTCCAGGTTGCAGGCCTCCGCGATCGTGACCGTGTTGGCGACGGCCTCCGGCAACTCCTTGAACTCGGCTGTGATCTCGTCGGTCGATTTGACATAGAGCTGGTCGGTATCGAACTTCAATCGATTGGGCTCGTTGATCGTCTTGCCGGTCTGGAGGCAGAGCATCAGGTCGTGGGGGCGGGCGTCTTCCTTCTTTAAATAATGGCAGTCGTTGGTGCCGGCCAGAGGGATCCCGAGCTTCTTATGGATATCCAGCAGACCCTCGTTGGCAACGCGCTGATGTTCCAGCCCATTGGCCTGCAGTTCGAGATAATAATAATCCTTCCCAAATATCTCGCGATATTCACCGGCGGCCTTGGTGGCGCCCTCCAGGTCTTTCTGCCCGATCAGGTAGGCGACTTCGCCGCTCAGGCAGCCCGAGAGGGCGATCAATCCCTCATGGTGCTGTTGCAATAACTCCTTGTCCATGCGTGGTTTATAATAGAATCCCTCAAGGTAGGCCTTGCTGACGAGCTTGATGAGATTTTGGTAGCCCCTGAGATTGGTCGCGAGCAGAATCAAATGGTAGTAGTCGTTGTGCGCCAGGGCGCTGTCCTTGGTGAACCGGCTCCCCGGGGCCATGTAGGCTTCGCAGCCGATGATCGGTTTGACTCCGGCATCCTTGGCTTTGCGGTAAAACTCCACGGCGCCGAACATGTTGCCGTGGTCGGTCATGGCGACGGCCGGCTGGCCAAAAGATTTCACCCGCTGGACGAGCGGATCAATCTGATTGGCGCCGTCGAGCAGGCTGTACTGCGTGTGAAGATGCAGATGAACGAATTGGGAAGACAATGTGGAGATCCTCGGCTGAAAAATTGTAGTTGGTGGAGCGAGTGAAGTCAATGAGGAGAATAAGCCGGTTGAACTTCAAGAAGCCATCTGATATTCTGCGGCCGGTTTTCTCGCCTGAGTTCTCCACGAGAAGAGGGTAGTAATGGCTGCGATCAAGCGCGCACTCGTCAGCGTCTCCGATAAAACAAGTGTGGTGGACATGGCCAAAGGCTTGGCCGCTCTGGGCGCCGAGATCCTTTCGACCGGCGGCACGGCCAAGGCGTTGCGCGAGGCCGGCGTGGCCGTAACCGATGTGGCGGCCTATACCGGCTCGCCGGAAATTCTTGATGGCCGGGTGAAGACCCTCCATCCTAAAATCCACGGCGGTTTGCTCGGTCGCCGTTCGGTGCCTGCCCATGTCTCGCAGATGCAGCAGCACGGGATCGGTCCCATTGATGTCGTCGTCGTGAATCTCTATCCCTTCGAAGCCACGATCTCCAAGCCTGATTGCCAGTTTGAAGAGGCGATTGAGAACATCGACATTGGCGGTCCGTCCATGCTGCGGTCCGCCGCAAAGAATCATGACGATGTCGTGGTGGTCGTGGACCCGACTGATTACGCACGGGTGCTGGACGCGGTGAAAACCGGGAAGGTGGACCCTGAGCTGCGGCGTGAGCTGGCCATGAAAGTCTTCCAGCATACGGCCCGCTATGACAGCCTGATCGCCGGCTATCTGGAGAGGCAGGTACGGGGGAGCGAGGGGAAATTCCCCGCCATCCTTTCGTTGCAGTTTGAAAGGGTGGAGACGCTCCGGTACGGGGAAAATCCCCATCAGCAGGGCGCGTTTTATCGTGAGCTCACTGCCGGGGAACCGTCGGTGTCACGCGCGAAGGTGCTGCACGGTAAGGCGATGTCCTACAACAACTTCCTCGATGCCAATTCGGCGCTCGAGCTGGCGAAGGAATACGACGACACTGCGGTGGTCATCATCAAGCATAATAATCCCTGCGGCGTTGCGCTCGGTGCGACGCCTGTCGAGGCCTATGTGAAGGCACGGGAAACCGATCCTGTGTCGGCCTTCGGCGGCGTGATCGCCTTCAACAAGATGGTGGACCTGGCGGCGGCGAAGGAAATCACGTCCACGTTTGTCGAGGTCGTCGTCGCGCCGGGGTATGCGGAAGATGCGCTCGCCGAGCTGAAGCGGAAAAAAGATCTTCGCCTGCTGGATATCGGGCCGCTGGCCAAGGTGAAGCCAGAGGGGATCGATCTGAAGAAACTCGTCGGCGGACTGATCGTGCAGGACCGTGATCTGGGCGCGCTGGGCGATCTGAAGGCACTGCAAGTGCCGACCCAACGGAAGCCGACAGCGGAGGAATATGCAGCCTGTGCCTTCGCCTGGAAGGTCTGCAAGCACGTGAAGTCAAACGCGATCGTTTACGCCAGACCGGGACAGACCGTCGGCATCGGGGCCGGGCAGATGAGCCGGGTGGATTCGGTAAAGCTGGCCGGGATGAAAGCCGTGCTGCCCGTGAAAGGCTGCGTGTTGGCCTCGGACGCATTCTTCCCGTTCCGGGACGGCCTCGATACGGCGGCCCAGGCAGGAATCACGGCGGTCATTCAGCCGGGCGGATCGATCCGCGATCAGGAAATCGTCAAAGCGGCCGATGAACACGGCTTGGCAATGATCATGACCGGCATGCGACATTTCAGACACTAACGGATGCTGAAAAAGGCCCCCAACTTCGTTCTCAGTCGCCCATTTCCCTGCGACGTACAGAAAAACGTACGGCTCGGTCGCCGTGCTCCCTGCGGCCTTGTTGAATGGCCTTTTTGAGCATCCTGCGGAGCATGACGTCCTCCTCTTTTTGCTTCTTCCAACTTTCTTCGGTGATCCCACGATGAAAATCCTTGTCATCGGCAGCGGCGGGCGCGAGCACGCGCTGGTATGGAAGTTCGCGCAAAGCCCGCGCGTGACGAAGCTCTATTGTGCGCCGGGCAATGCGGGCATCGACCAGTTCGCGACGTGTGTGCCGATCCAGACTGATGACCTGGCGGGGCTCAAGTCCTTCGTTCAATCGGAAAAGATCGACCTGACGGTTGTCGGGCCGGAGGCGCCCCTGGCGGCCGGCATCGCCGATGAATTCCGAAAAGCCAAACTGAAAATCTTCGGACCGACTCGCGCCGCCGCCCAACTCGAGTCCAGCAAAACCTTTTCCAAAGAGCTGATGGCCCGGCACCACATTCCCACGGCGGCATCGCAGAGCTTCACCGACCTGAAGCCGGCGCTGGAGTATCTGGGGCGCCAGCGTGCGCCGATCGTCGTGAAGGCGGATGGATTGGCGCAAGGCAAGGGGGTGGTCGTGGCGACGACGTTGAAGGAGGCCCGACAGGCCCTCATCGATATGCTGGACAAGAAAGCCTTCGGCCAGTCCGGCAGCCGTGTCGTGATCGAAGAGTTTTTGGAGGGGGAGGAACTGACCATCATGGCCTTTACGGACGGCCACACCGTCGTGCCCATGGTGCCGGCGCAGGACCACAAGCGGGTCGGGGACGGGGACACGGGGCCGAACACCGGAGGGATGGGGGCCTACGCGCCGGCCCCGCTCGGAACACCGGCCTTGCGCGCCACGGTCCTCCAGCACGTCTTGCAGCCTGTCGTGGCCGCCATGTCCAAATCCGGCAGTCCGTTTGCCGGCGTGTTGTATGCCGGGCTGATGATCGTCAAGGGGAAGCCCTACGTGCTGGAATTTAACGCCCGCTTTGGCGATCCTGAGACCGAGGTCATCCTGCCGCTGCTGAAAACCGATCTCGTGGACGTGGTCGAGGCAGTGGTGGAGCACCGGTTGGACCAGTTGACGGTGGAGTGGCATGATCGCTCGGCGGTGTGCGTCGTGATGACGTCGGGCGGCTATCCCGGGTCCTACCAGACGGGCGTGCCGATCACCGGGCTTCCTGAAAAAGTTTTGTCCGGGGATGTTCTGGTGTATCATGCAGGCACGAAACGACAGGGACGCGATGTGGTGACGGCGGGCGGGCGCGTGCTCGGCGTGACGGGAGTCGGCGCGCACCTTGCGGATGCCATGCAACGGGCCTATGCCGCAGTGCGATTGATTTCTTTTCCCGGATGCCACTATCGTTCCGATATCGCCCGGCGGGCCCTTCACACTGGAGCAGCGCAGGTATGACGGCTCGAACAGTTGAGATGCCACTGGTCAGGACATTCCAGGAAGACATCACTGAAACGAGTGTGAGCGACGTCGCGCGCATTGTGCGGGACGGTGGCGTCATTGCCATGCCGACGGATAGTTTCTATGCGTTGGGCGCCTCCGCGTTCAATGAACAGGCTGTTCACCGTGTCTGCGCCATCAAAGGCCAGCGCGAGGAGAAGCCGATCCTGGTCTTGATCGCGGACCGTTCGCAGCTCGATGCGCTGGTATCATGCGTTCCGCCTGCGGCAGCGGTCTTGATGGAGCGATTCTGGCCGGGGCCTCTGACGATCGTGCTGCCTGCGTCTCCGCGTCTGCCCGCAGCCCTGACGGCCGGGACGGGAACGGTCGGCGTGCGGCTGCCGGCGCTGTCCTGTCTCGTCAAGTTGCTTCACGTCACCGGTCCATTGACGGGGACCAGCGCGAACCGATCCGGCGCGTTGCCGGCACGGTCCGCCCGCGAGATCGAACAGAGCCTCGGGGAAGACGTGGAGTTGATTTTGGATGGCGGACCGATGACCGCGACTCTGCCTTCAACGGTGGTTGAGGCAACGGACACGGTGCGGGTGATACGGGAAGGGCCGATCGGACGAACGACGATCGAGGCAGTGTTGCTGGAGAAAGGTATCCAATTGGCGTGAGTGGGTGGGGGTGTTGGTGAGGACAGGTCATGGCGGAGAACCGGAAGGAGGAAAGTCGATGACTACTATGCAAGTCGGGAGAGCAACAGGGCTGGCTGGACTCATGATCGTGAGTGCACTGGGATTGAGTGGGTGCGACTACTGGCCACCGGCTCTCCAGGCCCAGATCGAGCAGCTGAAGGCCGATGCCCAGGCAGTGGCGACGGAGAAGGCCAAGGTGGATGCCAGCGTGGCTACCATGACGGCTGAAAAGGCCGCCTTGGTGAAGAAGGTGGATGAACTGTCCCGGTTGCTGAAGACCAGAGCCGATCAGGTGGCGAGTTTGGAACAGAGTTTGTCGGCTGAGCGGGAAAAAGTCGCCAAGTTGTCGGCCAAATCAAAGAAGAAAGCGGCTGCGAAGAAAATGGCTGCAAGAAGACGCTAACGGATAGGGTTCACGAACGCTATTTGGACGTGGAAGACGAGGGGGTTGCAGGAGTTGTTGTGGAGGGACTCGGCGCGGCAGGCGCCGGCGAACTCGACGTCCCGGCCGTTGAGCCGGGAGATGCCTCCGCCGCCGCGCCGGCCGGCGGCGTGGCGCCGGCAGACGATTCGCCGTCTTTTTTCTGTGCCGGAGCGTTTTTGTCCTCGGTTTTCGTCTCGGGTCCCGGCTTGAACTTGTCGGAGTAATCAGTGACGTACCACCCGCTGCCCTTGAACATAATGGCCGGAGCGGAGATGACTTTGGTCACGGCCTGGCCGCATTGCGGACAGCTGGACACCGGGAGGTCTGAAAAGCTCTGTTTCACCTCGAACCCCTGTCGGCAACTCTGGCACACGTATTCATAAATCGGCACGGCGCACCTCGTTTCGGTCCTTGCCTTAGCATACACCAGTTGCTTCCATAAGTGTTCTTCGGCGTGAGGCACGGCAGGTTCCGTTCCGGCTAGGTCGCCAGCTTTCCAATTGCCGTCTCGATACGGTCCAATCCCCGGGTGATGGCCTCCAGGCTGGTTGCGTAGGAGAGGCGGATGTGGCTGGCGCTGCCGAACGGCTCGCCCGGCACCACGGTCACCTTGGCCTCCTGCAGGAGATAGGCCGCCAGATCTGACGCCGATGCAATCGTGCCGGTCGCGTGCTTGCGGCCAAAGAGCCGCGCGATATTGGGAAAGGCGTAGAATGCGCCCATCGGCATCCGGCAGCTCACGCCGGGGATCTTGTTCAGGCGCTCGACAATCA
>DASWIN010000224.1:0-6274 GCA_036397655.1 Nitrospiraceae bacterium
TGGAGACCCCGCTCGCGCAGATCCTGGCCCGCTTCGGCCGTGGCTCGATCAAGGCCTGCTCGGACCGGTCCTCCTGCAACATGCTGTGTAGCCGGGTCATCGGATCGCTGTTGCGACACCCGGTTTCGGCTCTGATGACGCCGATGTCTCTCAAGCCGCTGGTGCCGTCATGAATCGTTGGCCGGTGTTGATGTGTGCCCTGCTGCTGGCCGGCTGCTCCACGGTACCCACGTCCTTTCATCCGACGGAGCCGACCCCGCCGAACGAATTTTCCCACCAGGCGTTCGACGAGGTGCTGCAGGCCCATGTGCAGGATGGGGTGGTGAATTACCCGGCCGTGGCGACGAACGCCCGTTTCGCGGCGTATCTTGATCAGCTCAATCGTGTCGACCCGGACGCCTTGCCGGGCCGGCGGCACAAGCTGGCCTTCTGGATCAACGCCTACAACGCCTTTGCGATCAAGGGCATTCTGGACGGGTACTCGCCGCTGACCACGCTCGGCCAGTGGCGGTATTTCATCGGGAAGCAGTATCGGGTGGGGGGCGCAGTCATCAACCTGTACGATCTCGAGAAGAAGCTGCTGATCCCGGATTTCCGGGAGCCGCGCATTCATTTCGCGATCGTCTGCGCGTCACAATCCTGTCCCAAGCTCCGTTCGCAAGCCTTCACTGCCGACCGGCTGGATGGGCAGCTGGAGGAAAACGCCAGGGCTTTCGTCAACGATCCGACCAAGAACCGATTCGATCGGGAAAATCATACGGCCTACCTGTCGAAGATATTTGAGTGGTTCGAACCGGACTTTCGAACTCATGCCGAGTCGCTGCTCAACTTTGTGCGGCGATATGTCAACGATCCGGAATTGGCGGCCGATCTGGCCACGCAGCCCTATCGTGTCGAGTTTCTTGACTACGACTGGCATTTGAACGGAGTGGCCTATGCTGGTGCGCCCTGACGAGCAGGTGCCGCTCGCGCGGCTCCTGACCTTTCTGGAATATGGCGAGCGGCTGGCGCACGACTGCGCGTTTGCGCAATCGGCATTGGCGCCCCAACGGGGCATGCAGCGGTTTCTCGCAAGCCAGGCGAGGCAGGAATCGGCGCACGCCTGGGTCTTTCATGGGGCGATCGCCTGGCTGGCACCGAGGCACATTGGCGACAGCCCGTTCTTGCCCGCCTTGGAGCAATACCGCGCATTGTTGGAGGATGCGTTGCAGCGCCGGAATATGCCGGAGACGTTGATGGCCGAGCAGTTGATTCTCGAAGGATTGGGGGAGGCGATCCTGGGCCGGATCGAGGAAGGATTGGTCAAGCGCGGCGCGCCGTTCGGCTCGTTGCGCCGAGTTCTGCTGGCGCAGGAGGAGGCCCATCACGATTTTGGCCGGCGGATGCTCGACCGGGCCTTTGCAGCCGGCGCGACGTCGCCGGATGCGCTCCGTGTTCGCGCGCAGGAGTATCTCGCGTTGACCGATCGGATGGTTTCGACGCTGGGCGATCTCTTCGAGTCCATTGACGAGGACCCGAAACTATACATGGAGCGGGCCAAGAGTTACCTGCCGGCGTGGCTGATCACATGATTTCCATCATTGTCCCGGCCTACAACGAAGAAAAGGCGCTGCCGGCGACGTTGCGCAGCCTGTTCACACAACCGGGCGATTACGAAGTGATCGTTGTGGATGGAGGCAGCACGGACCGGACGATCGAAGTTGCGGAAGAATTCGGGTTCGAGGTTCGGGGTTCGAAGTTGTCAGGCGGCCCCGGGAGGCAGGGCCTCAGCCATGAGATGGGACAGGGAAACCTCGAACCTCGAACTTCGCATGATCATCGGTTGCTGGTTATTTCATCACCGAAGGGCCGGGCGGCCCAGATGAATGCGGGCGCGAGGGATGCGAGGGGGGAGTGGCTGTTATTCCTGCACGCCGACACACGCTTGCCGGGCGGCGCGCTCGGCCGGCTCAACCGGATGGAAGGCGAAACGAACATTCAAGCCGGCGGGTTTTTCCACCAATTTTCAGGCTCCGACTGGCGCCTGCGCCTAATTTCATTCCTGGACAATTTCCGCTGCGTCCGCAGCCGGATCATCTACGGCGACCAGGCGATGTTCGTGCGGCGGACATTGTTCGAACGCCTCGGCAGGTTTCCCGATCAGCCGATTCTGGAGGATGTGGCTTTCTGCGAGAAGCTGATCCGCGTGACGGTGCCCGTCTTGCTCGGACCGCCCGTCGTGACCGATTCGCGGAAATTCGTGAAGATGGGCATCTGGAAAAGCTTTATCCGGGTTCTCTTGATCATCCTCCACGCACAATTTCGCCTGCCGGTCCTTCCGCGCGTGTTTTTTTCAGATGTGCGCTGAACATGCGCGATTGCCACTGAGAAGACTGGGCACCGTTTAGGCCGTGCGGTGGGGTGTATCCGTCGCGAGTTACCCTGGCGATTGCATCGGCCGGCGGACGGGTACAACGACCAGCCCTCGCCCGGACGACAGGCACTTTCACAGCCATGGGCAAGCGCGAAATGGCTACTTTTTTGGGCCGTTGCCACCCTGAGGACCATGACCATTACCCTCCGGAGGTCCGTTGCCTCCCGGGGGACCGTTACCCGGAGGGGTGCCGCCACGGCCGGGAGGCGTGCCGCCACGGCCTGGGGGTGTGAAGCTAGGACCGCGACCGGCCGCACCGGAGACCACAGCCGGGGGAATTATGTTATTTCCGGGTGTGGGGAAGCCAAATCCAGGTTGCAATCCAAGCTGACCAAGGTGCAGCCCCCTGTTTGGCTTGGGGCCTTCCCCCCCTCCACCGCCACCAGTGTCTCCGCCACCACCGCCGGTGTCACCAGAGCCTCCACCGGTTTCACCAGTGCCACCACCGTCCCCAGAGCTTCCAGGTGCTGCCCCCGATGTCACCGCCGGGGGGGTGGAGCCTGTCACAAGCGAGGAGGTCGTTCCAGAAGACGAGGTGGTGGTCGTGGTCCCGCTGGTGGCGCCTGACACATTGGCGATCGCCTGGGGCGATTGCACTGGCGCGGTGCCTCCGGAGGCAGCGGCTGTATGGGAGGGATTTTCACTGGCCGGAGTGCTTGGCACTTCGGTCCCCTGTACAGCCGCCGTCACCTGGGCCGGCACATTGCTTCCAGTCATCGGGGAAGGAAGGGCCGGGGGGCCGCCGCCGGGAGGAGTTAGTGAAAAGCTCCCGGGGCCCACGTTCACGGTGCGTCCGGCCGAACCGAAGTCCACGTTGCCGTGGCTGCCGACGTTGGCAATGCCGCTGACCCCATCCACGTGCCACACGACAAAGTAGGTGCCCCGCGCCGCTGCGACGGCCGTGGGGGTATGGATTTCAAACTTCGATCCGGAACCCTCAAAGATTTTTCCCACCAGAGCCCGCACCTTGCCCTGCACGAGGTTGACGACCACGCTGCGCACGCCGCGGTTGGGATCGTAAATGTGCTCGGTGATCTCCACGCGGCTGTGCTCCCCGACGGTCAGGATGCTGTCGTCGTTGAGCAGGGCCTTGGTTCTCGATTCCTTTTGCGTCTCGATGAGATCCCGGAAGAGGACGGTGTCGCTCTGCTTGGCGGCCAGGGCTTCTGCAGATTGGGCGTGCTGGACGGAAACCTTGCCTTCAACGGCGGTAAAGACGCCGATATCCGGCTCTGCCGCAATCAGGAGTGCCGGGGTGGCGACGGCCAACCCGATCGCTCCGGCGGATAGGACGAAACGCAGGCGGGACGGCATCGGAACCCTCCACAACAGGATATAACAAGAGTCTACCCCAACAGAGAGTTCCTGTCGAACGATGGCGCCGGCACCCTGCTCCCATCCAGGGCGAACTACGCCGCCGGTGATTCAAGGCCTCCCTCGGGGAAGGCATAGCGCAGAGCCTGGTACGACCTGGGCTGGGCCAGACGGATCGGCAGCACCGGCGAAAGTCCGGCCGTGCGGTGCCCGACAATCACGGGGTCCACCACATCCCCGCAGCACACGCAACGCCAGCCGCGAAAGCTGATGTGATGCGGGTCGCCACGCAGATCTTCAAACCGTTCCTCCACCATCATCCCGTGACATCGCAGACACTCCATGGCAGCCCTCCTTCCGCCATTAAGCCTGGCGCAGTCGGATCGCTAAGTGTTGGCCCTATCCTGTGGTTCCCCAGTGTCCATGCGTTATGTGTAACCTAGGGCCGCCGATGCGCGGTAGGGCATTGCGGGAAGAGGCAAGATGTTTTAGAGCCCTAGTGGACTAGGGCCGATCGGCCTTGGAGTCGACGGACTCAGCGCTTGGGCTTCTCAATGGATTGCTTGGCGAAGAGAACCGCGGCCTGCGCACGGCGGGTAATTTGTAGTTTTTGGTAGATGTTGGAGAGGTAGTTCTTGACCGTCTTGGGGCTGAGCCCCATGCCGGCGGCGATTTCCTTGTTCGTCTTGCCTTCAGCCACCAGTGCGACCACCCGGTGCTCCTGGGGAGACAGTGGTTCCTGCGTTCCGCCGGAGGGAGCCTCACTCCGGCTCTTGACCAGCGAGAGGACGCGCTTGGTCGCGACGGGGTCCAATATCGTCTCGCCGTCCGCCACCCGCTTGATGGAGTCCACGAGCGTGTCCACGCCAATTTCCTTGATCAGATAGCCGTGGGCCCCGGCCAGGACTGCTGCCAGCACCGTGTCGTCGTCCGCGTACGAGGTAAGAAACAGCACCCGCGTGGTCGGGCATTGCTCCAGGATATCCCCGCAGGCGTCGACCCCGCTCCCGTCCGGGAGCCGGATGTCCAGCAGGACCACGTCGGGCTTGGAAGCCACCGCGGCTACGACGGCCTCTTTGGCGGTGGCGGCTTCTCCCACGATGCGCAGGCGGCTGTCATGCGCCAGGACCGTTTTCAGTCCCTGCCGGACGATTTCATGGTCGTCCACGAGCAGGATGCTGATGGGTTTACCGGTGCTCACCGACCGCCGCCTCCTTTTCCAAGGGAACTTCGATGACCACGCGGACTCCTTCTCCGGGTCCAGCATGGAAGTGATACGTGGCCCCGATCTGCCGCGCGCGCGCGGCCATGTTGGCGAGCCCGTGCCCGTCCAGCTTTGCATCGGCCGGGTCGAACCCCACCCCGTCATCCTCCACGTTGATCCGCATGACACCGTTGTGACGTCGTGCGGTGACCGTTCCATGCCGGGCCTGCGCGTGCCGGACAGAGTTGCTGAGCGCCTCGCGCACGATCAGGAGCAGCGGTGCAGCCTGCGCGGCCGGGACGCAGTAGGCCAGGCTCTTATCCACCTCGATGGTGAAGCGCGTGTTACCGGAGGCAGTCATGTCGCGGATCAGGCCGGAGAGCGCCTGGTCGAACGGCAGCGTTTCAGGCGCGGGCTGCTCGCCGATGTAACTGCGAATCTTCCGCATGACGAGGGTGAGTTGTTGCAGCACCCAGGCGCGGGGGCCGCCCGGCTCGATGGGGCCGTATTGCTGCAATCGGCTCGAGGATTCCAGGTGCAGACCGATCGCGTAGAGGGACTGCAGCACCTCGTCGTGCAGGTTCCGGTTCAGTTCCTCTCGCTCCTCGAAGGCATGCGAGAGGTCGCGGGTTCGATCTTCGACCCGCGCTTCCAACTCGTGGTTCAGCGTTCGCAGTTGCTCGTGCGTGCGACGGTACGCCTGGACCAGCAGGGCGGTTGCCAGGAGCAGGATGACGGCGATGGAGCGATTGAACAGAATGATGTAGAAATCATAGTGCGGGGGCCACAGGGCGGCGCCGAGCATCGTCAATACGGTGCAGAGCGTCGTCATCCACCAGAGCGTCTGCGTTCTCGGCGACCAGGCGGTCAGGAGGATGCAGAGGACATACAAATACTGCGGGGGCATCTCTTGCGGGGTATAGATGTCGATGATCAGGACGGCCGCGGCGATCGCCAGGGCGACCGGAAGCACGAGGACCTTGCGCGGTTCGTGAGCTGGTTCGGGGTTCATCCGGCCTCGCAGCCAGGCACCTCCTTTCACTATTGCATCTTCCGGTTCCGACTGCAAGCGGGAGGCTGTGCTTAACTGATGGCCGGTACCCTGCTAGAATGGCCCCGTGGAACTCGTCACGACTCACCTGAACGCTGATTTCGACGGCCTGGCATCTATGGTGGCTGCGCGCAAGCTTTATCCGGGCGCGACGCTGGCGCTGCCGGGAGGGGCGCAGGAGACCGTGCGCAGCTTTTTGGCTGTGCATGATCTAGGCATCGCCAGACTAAAAGAGTTGGATCTGGACAAGGTGACCAGGCTGGTCCTGGTCGATACCCAGGAGCCGGGGCGT
>DASWIN010000225.1:0-5639 GCA_036397655.1 Nitrospiraceae bacterium
CACCAGCTTCACGGCCTCCTGCTTGAATTCCCGAGTAAATGCTCGTCGTCTTTGCCCCATGTTGACTACCTCCTGGGTGAGCATGCCCCACCCTTTTCGAGGTGTCCACTATTTCGGGGGAGGATCACACGTCTGCTATAAGTAGACGTTGAGGGCCCTCTAGCATTACAGTTTAGGGGGTTCCGAACAAATGCCGCACCCGGCTTTTCATCGTCGGAAAGGAAGAGACATCACACCTGCAGTTCCGACAGCGGCGATCACAGCACGGACCGCAAAAACGTACTAAGCGTGCCCGTAGGACTTGGCGTGCACGATGTAAACGCACCCTCATGTTATTGCGGGATATTGCCAAACCTTGGGCGACCGTTTTGGATGACTCGCCATCGAGATCAATGCGCCGGATGAGTTCCGCATAACTTGGCCGCAAGGTTGGCAGAAGCACGTATGCACAACTGCATGGGTTGTCGCCAATCTCCTCAAGCGGAGGCACCTTGCCATACCCTGAGCGGATAAGGGCCTGCCGATAGGCTTTCTTTCCCCTCGCTTCGACCGCATGCTTCCGCAGATAGTCGACAAGAGCATGGCGGAGAATGCTGCAGAACCAGGACACGGCATCCTCACGGCGCCGTAGCGAGGATTGGCGTTCTACGGCTCGGAGAACACTCTGCTGGAAGAGGTCCTGCGCATCGTTGGCATCCCCAATTCGGTTGCGCAAAAAAGATAGGAAGGAGGCCCTCGCATTCAGGATTTGCTGGATCGGGTCCTGCCCCCTATGCGCTTGTGCATGCCGATTGTTGCTTTGGTTCCTGCGCCTCATCATGACCTGGCCACTCCCTACCCAACAGCGCTGATTTGCGCGGCACCGACCCCACGACGATCCGCATCGGAGCAGGCCGTCCTGCCTTCAGCGCCGGGCCTCGATCCCCCATGCCCGCGATGTGGTCTCATCACGTATCTCTTCCTATAGGATCCGTGGTCATTGCTCGGCCTTTCTTGGCCGCCGGGCCTGGCCCACAACCTTTACCATCTCCAACATCGCCAGCGGGATAGCACCCACGGCGAGTAGCAGCAAGCAATCGGCGAGCGACAGGAACGACGTCTTCAGAAAGAGCCCCAGCGTTGCGTTGTGATGGCTCCATACTTGAAGCCCGAAAGAAACCGATACGACGATGGCGAGGTTGATGTTCGAGAGCAGGGAGATGCGCCAGACGGGCTTGGTTGCACTCCTACCGCCGAAGGCTCGCAGGAGTTCGGCGAAGACCAGAGTCGCAAAGGCCTCGGTACGGGCCATTTCTTCGGTCCCCGTCTTCAAGCCGTAGAGATACACCGCGAACGACACGCCGGCCGTGAGGCAGCCGGTGAGAAACATCGTAACGAGGAAGCTGCGGTCGGTGATGCGTTCAGACCGGCGACGAGGACGGCGCGCCATCACGTCGGGGTCGATGGGATCGGTGGCAAGGCAGAGTGCGGGCAAGCCATCGGTGACGAGATTAATCCAGAGCAGATGAATCGGTAAGAGCGGGGTCGGGAGACCCACGACCACGCAGATGGTCATCAGCAGCAGTTCACCCGTGTTGCCTGCCAGCAGGTATTGGAGCGTCTTGCGGATGTTGTCGTAGATGCCGCGGCCTTCTTCGACGGCGGCGATGATCGAGGCGAAGTTGTCGTCGGTGATGATCATATCCGAGGCCTGCTTAGTGACTTCCGTTCCTGATTTCCCCATGGCGATGCCGATGTCGGCGCCTTTGATGGCAGGGGCGTCGTTGACGCCGTCGCCGGTCATCGCCACCACCGCATCGTTCGCTTTCCAGGCGCGAATGATGCGCAATTTGTGCTCGGCGGTGACGCGGGCGTACACGGCAACCTTGAGCGCACGTTGCTGTAGTTCTGTATCGGATAGTTTGTCCAACTCCGACCCAGCGAGGGCGGCGTCGTCACCCGACACGATGCCGAGTTCGCGCGCGATGGCTATCGCGGTGTGTGGATGGTCGCCGGTAATCATCACGACGCGAATCCCGGCGGCGCGACATTGTGCGACGGCCTCTTTGGCCTCCTGACGCGGCGGATCGTACATACCCGACAGGCCGACGAACACGAGATCGTGCTCCACGGCCGCCGCAGTAAGGTCGACGGAGGACGCGTTGTCCAGGTCCCGATAGGCCGAGCCGAGCATGCGCAAGGCTTGCTGCGCCATCGCGTCGTTGTGCGCCACGATGTTCCGGCGGTCTTGCTCGGTCAGGGGCCGGACCCCTGTGCCGGTGTAGAGGCTGGTGCAGCGTTCCAAGAGCACGTCGGGCGCGCCGTTGATGAAGGCGCGGAGCTTCCCGTCCGGCATCCTGCGAATTACCGTGCTGCGTTTCCGGTCGGAATCGAACGGAATTTCATGCTGCTTCGGCAGGTCCTTCTCGATGTGCTTCCGGTCACCCCCGGCTTTGGCACCGGCCGCCAATAATGCGCCTTCGGTGGGATCGCCGATCACCTTCCATGTCCCGTCTTCCTGGACGAGATGGGCGTTGTTGCAGCCGAGGAGGACGGTCGCCAGTTCGAGCAACGGCGCGGCATGCTGCGCGTCCGTTTTCTTGCCCTCGACGTACACATCACCATCCGGCCCGTAGCCTTCACCGGTGACGGCGTAGCGTTGGCCTGCGACGTAGAGGGCGCGCACGGTCATCTCACCGACGGTCAAGGTGCCGGTCTTGTCCGTGCAGATGACCGTCGTCGAACCGAGCGTCTCGACCGCGGGTAGTTTGCGCACGAGCGCGCGGCGGCGGGACATGCGCAACACTCCGAGCGCGAGCGCCACCGTGACGACAGCCGGCAACCCTTCCGGCACGGCGGCCACAGCGAGGCTGACCGAAGTCATGAATAACTCGAAGGGCGGTATCCCACGCAGCAGCCCCAGCCCGAACAGCAGCGCGACGATGCCCAGCGTCGCCCACACGAGAAGCTGCCCGAACGAGTTGAGCTTCTTCTGTAGAGGTGTGCCCTCCTCCGCACCAGCCGCATCAATCAGACCGGCGATGCGGCCCAGCTCCGTGTTCATCGCCGTGGCCACCACGACGGCCTGGCCGGTGCCCGCCGCGACGCTGGTGCCCATGAAGACCATATTCGCGCGGTCGCCGAGCGGGACGTTGCTCTTCTCCAACGTTTCGGGCTTCTTCGTCACCGCATTCGACTCACCGGTCAGTGCGGACTCGATGCACTTGAACGAGGCCGCTTCCAGGATCCGTGCATCGGCCGCGATCAGATCGCCGGCTTCCAGCGCGAGGATATCCCCTACGACGACGCCCGAGGCGGGAATCGAGGCGACCTGTCCGTCACGCCGCACCGTGGCGTGGGGCGAGGTCATCTTTTTGAGTGCCGCGATGGACTTCTCGGCCTTGAATTCCTGGTAGAAGCCGATGACGGCGTTGAGGATGACGATGGTGAGGATGGCGATGGCGTCCACCCGTTCGCCCAGCAGGCCGGAGGTGACAGCCGCGCCGATGAGAATCCAGATGATCAGACTCTTGAACTGGGTGAGGAACATATGGAGCGGGCTGATGGGTGTGCCTTCTTTCAGCTCGTTCGGGCCGTTCGCAGCAAGTCGCCGCGCGGCCTCCGGCGCAGAAAGTCCGGTCGCTACGGAGCCGAGTTGGGCCAGCACATCGTCCGTAGATAGGCTGTGCCAGGCTTTTCCGTTCGGTTGGGCGACGATGGCGGGTGCTGTGGTCATGCGGAGGCTTCTTTCGAAACAAGCCATTGCGTGCGGATCCCCTTCCGCTCTCGTATTGTGGAGGAGACGTCCGGTTCGATGATCAGAACGACTCGAAGCATTCGGTCTGTTCATTCCTACTTGGACTTCACGCCGTACGTTCGAGGCATTCGTTGTTCCTTCCACCACCGCCACATCACGTAGACAGGTGGGATGACAAACAGCGTCAGGATCATCGCCGAGAACACCCCGCCGACCTGGGGCGCTGCGATGCGTTTCATCACATCGGCACCGGTACCCGTGGCCCACATCACGGGGAACAATCCTATGACATCCACAAACCCGATCATGGCCATGGGCCGGATGCGTTCGACCGCCCCTCGTTGGACGGTTTCGATCAGGTCAGGCAACGTGATGAGTCCACCTGCAGTTTTGCGTCGGGCGCAGGCCTCGTCGAGATAGGCCAACATCACGGCGCTCGTCTCTGCCGCCGTGCCCACGACCGTGATCAGCCCCACCCACACGGCAATACTCATGTTGTAGCCGAGAACAGACAGGTACCAGACCGCGCCCACAAGTGAGAGAGGCACGCCGACCATCACCATGCATGTTTTCGCGACCGATTGGAACGTGAAATAGAAGATCACGAAGATGATGACGAGCGTCAACGGCACGACGAGCTTCAGCCGCTCCGTCGCCCGCTCCATGAACTCATATTGACCGGACCAGACGATCGTATAGCCCGGCGGCAGCACGACTTGTGCTGCCACAACCCTTTTAAGATCCTCCACGTATCCGCCAACATCACGCCCCGTCATGTCGAGAAAGACGTAGCCAGCCAACATGCCGTTTTCATCACGAATCATGGGTGGTCCATTGACGAATCGGAGCGTCGCAAGTTGCGCGAGCGGCACTTGCGCGCCGGTCGGGGTATCAACGAGCACGCGCTTCAGCTTTTCAGGATCATCACGAAACTCACGGAGATAGCGCACGTTGATCGGATAGCGCTCACGTCCCTCGATCGTGGTGGCGATATTTTCACCGCCGATGGCCGTTTCGATGATCTTTCCGACATCCATCAGCGTGAGCCCATAACGCGCGATCTCGTCACGGTTGATGTCGAAGTCCAGGTAATAGCCGCCGGACACCCGCTCCGCGTACACGCTGCGCGTGCCTGGGACCTCTTTGAGCACCATCTCCAGATGTTCACCGATCTGTTCAATCTGCTTCAGATCTGGACCAAAGATCTTGATCCCAACCGGCGTGCGGATTCCGGTCGTCAGCATATCGATCCGGTTCTGAATCGGCATGGTCCAGGCATTGGTCACGCCGGGGAACTGGAGGGCCCGATCCATTTCATCGATCAGCCCCTCATAGCTCAGACCGGGTCGCCACTGTTCTTTGGGTTTCAACGATACCAACACTTCCATCATGCTGAAGGGTGCCGGATCGGTGGAGGTTTCCGCCCGACCCGCTTTGCCGAAGACTTGCTCCACCTCGGGGAACGAGCGAAGCTTTCGGTCCATCATCTGGAGGAGTCGGCTGGCTTCCGTGACCGACAGGCCGGGCAGCGTGGTGGGCATGTAGAGAATCGTGCCTTCGTACAGAGGCGGCATGAACTCCGACCCCATGCGTTGATAGACCGGCACGATGCTGAGCAGGAGTCCGATGGCCAGGACTACCACGGTTCCGCGATGCAGCAGCGTCCATTTCAACAGAGGAGCATAGAGGCGCTGGAGGCTCCTGCTCACTGGGTGCCGTTGTTCCGGGAAGATCCGCCCGCGGATGAATGTCGGCAGGCAGGCGGGGACCAGGGTAATCGCGAGCACCGCGCACGCGGCGATGGCGAGGTTGTTCGTCCAGGCGAGCGGCTTGAACATCCGGCCTTCCTGGGCTTCGAGAGCAAAGATGGGAATAAACGAAATAGCAATGACGAGCACGGAGG
>DASWIN010000226.1:0-8005 GCA_036397655.1 Nitrospiraceae bacterium
CAGACCGCTAGCTCGCCTTTCCACCACGCGCGTTGCGCGAGCACAGAAGGGAGACCGGGCCACCACAGCTCGCTCATCTTAATCTTTCTTCGCCAGGATCATCTCCGCGCAGCGGGTGCCGCTCACGATCGCGCTCTCCAGCGTGGCGGGCAGCCCGGTGTCCGTCCAATCGCCACCGACGTATAAATTGTCGAAGGGGCTTTGCGGGAGAGGGCGGTGGACCCTGGTACCGGGGCTCATCGTCAGGAAGGCGCGTGGTGCCCGGACCACCCGGCTCTCGAGCACCGTGATCGCGTGCGACCCGGGATAGGCATAGGCCACCTCCTCGAGGGCCAGCCTGGTGAGATCCTGATCCGCCCGCTCGAATAATTCCGATTTGCCTGTGGCGACAACGGAGACCAGGGTTCCGCTCGGGCGCAGCGCGGGCCTGCTGGCCAGCCAGTGGAAGGTCCGCCGTGCAAAGAGCACGACGCGGGGCGCCTGGAGGGCCGAATCAACCCGTAGGCGGACAGTCAATGCCGGCGAGTCCGAAAGCCTGGTGACTTGTTGAAAATAGGCATAGTGCGTGAGCACACGTTCCGGCACGATCGCCGTCAGCTGCTTGTGCGGCAGCGCGACGATGTACCGGTCGGCGGTGAGCGTAGCGCCGTCGTGAAGCCGGACACCGGTCACCCGATCGCGCTCGATCTGAAGCTGCGCAGCGGCGGAATTGAGCCGGATCGTTACCCCTGCCTGGGCGAGTTTGGCCGTGATCGGCGCGAGCAACAGGCTTTGCAGCGTCTCATTCGGAAGCGAGAGAGACATATGGCGGCGGGCAGAGAGAAAACATCGTGTCAGGGCATTGACGAGGGCCGCCGCTGAGATCGTGGTGAGGTCGTCACCGATGAGAAAGCGGGCGAGCGGCGTCCAAATGTCGGCACGCGCACGTGCCGATTGCTTCCGTTCAGCCAGCCAGTCCTCCGCGGTCCGTTGATCGAGATTCTCCGGGAGTGCGGGGTCGCCTTCCCAGCTTCGCTCGATGACATCCAGCAGCCTCCAGCGGTCTCCGAACGGCAGCCCTCCGAACAGCATCAGGCCCAGGATTGTGTGGAAGGGGGCCGGGAGCCAGGGCTGCATCAGGCAGGCGAGGCGTCCACCTGGAAATTGGAATTCGAGTCGGAGGCTGCCGGACAGCTTGGCCGCATCGGCCTTCCCAAGTTCTTTCAGCAGGGCCAGCGTCGCCTTGTGCTGGCCCATGAATACCGGTGGGATGGCGTCGCAAAGATCGGCGGCGCCGCCGGACTGCAGCCGTCCACCCAGATGATCGTTCTGCTCGATGAGGGTGACGTGGTGCCCTAGCGTACTGAGTCGCAGCGCGGCAGCCAGCCCGGCCGGGCCCCCACCAATAATGAGCGCTGTGGGAGACATAATTATACGAGCAGGCTGCGCAGCCAGATACCGGCGGCGACTGTCAGTTTGGAGGGCGCCGACAGGCTGATGCGCGGGCCAAAGACGCGGTAGTCGGCCCGCTCGATCTTGAAGAGAATGCGTTCGTAGACCCCTCGCATGATTTCAGCTGGGAGCAGGGCCTTCCGGTCGGCCCGCGGCAGGTTGTCCAAAATCGTGCGGGCCTTGTCGTAAAACCCATGCGCGCGCTCGCATTGAAATTTCATGAGGGCGTGAAACTGATGTGTGTGCTGTTTCCGCCGAAGAAGCTGATCGGGATAGTCAAACCGGTGCAGATCCTCCTGGGGCAAATAGATGCGTCCGCGATCCGCATCGGTGCCCAGGTCGCGGAGGATGTTGGTGAGCTGGAAGGCCATGCCGAGGTTGACGGCATAGTCTTTTGCCCGCGGGTCGCGGGTACCGAAGATGTGGAGGCAGGTCAATCCCACGACGCAGGCGACGCGATAACAGTAGCGCGACAGGTCGTCGAACGTGACGTAGCGCGTCGTCGAGAGATCCATTTCGACGCCGTTGATCAGGTCGTCGAAATATTCCCTTGGGATGCCCAATTTCCGGACGTGCCCGGCCAGGCTGACGGCGACGGGATGCGCAGGGCTGCCGCCGTAGATGGCGTCGACTTCGGCGCGCCATTGGCTGACGGCCTTCCGGGGGTCGCTGCCGGGCGGCGCGTCATCGACGGCGCTGTCCACTTCCTTGCAGAAGGCGTAGACGGTATACATGGCCTCGCGCCGCGCAGGAGGCAGGAAGAAAAACGAATAGAAAAAATTGCTGCCGCTGCGTTTCGTGACCCTATTGCAGTAGACCTGGGCTTCGGAGGGCGTCATGACCGTGCGGGCGCGTGTGAGGACGCTGGCCGGCTCCGGCCCTCAAGGCACTGTATGGCATCCGATCCGGATGATGGCACGAGGGTTGGGTGCAGGCAGGAGGCCAGGAGTTCGATCCCGTCGATCAGGCGTGGGCCGGGACGGTTGAAGTAGGCGGGCCCGTCCGCGAGGAAGACCTGCCCGGTCTTGACGGCGGGGAGCGATTTCCATCCCGGCCGTTTGGTGAGACGGGTGATCTCGCCCTTGGTACGCGCGATTGGGAATCCGCAGGGCATGATCACCAGCACCTCCGGTTTGGCCGCGCGCACTTTTTTCCAGGTGATCTCGGTGGAGGGGGAGCCCGCTGTGCCCAGGACATCGACGCCTCCGGCGCTGGCGACCATCTCGGGAACCCAGTGTCCGGCGGTAAACAGCGGGTCGAGCCACTCGAGGCATGCCACGCGTGGGTGCTTCTTCGCGTGGGCGACCTGGAGGAGCACGGCGTGCAGTCTGGCCCGCAACTGCTCCACGAACAGGGAGGCTTCCTGTGGGCGTCCGATGGCTTCTCCGATCCGTTCGACATCCGCGATCACGTCGTCGAGCGTCGAGGGGTTTAACGAGAGCACACGCGGACGTGACGGTAGTGCGTGAATGGCCCGCTGTATCTGCGACGGAGTAATCGCACAGGCGTGGCAGAGCTCCTGGGTGATGATCAGATGGGGGCGTACGCGGGCAAGCATGGTTTCATCCAGCTCGTACAACGGCCGGCCGGCCCGCAGTGTGGTGCGCACGTGCCGATCGATCTCACGACTCGGCATCGCGTCCGTATCGACGACCGCGCGGACCAGCACCGGCTTGGTCTGAATCTCCGGCGGATAGTCGCATTCATGGCTGATGCCGACCAGGTGTTTGGTGTTCCACAGCGCCACCACGACTTCGGTCGCACCGGGAAGCAACGAGCAGATTCTCATCGGTGGTCGTGCCGTTGTGCATCCGCCGGCCATAGGCGCGCTTCAAGTTCAGGCAATCGCACGTCGGCGAGGGACCGTGTGAGCGCATCGGCCTCGCGCAGATCCTGGGCCGTGTGCGTGTTCGCCACAGCCAGCACCTTCATGCCGGCCGCCTGTGCGGCTCGAATGCCGGGGATGGAATCTTCGATGACGAGGCAATCGTCCGGGGCCAGCCGGTTCTGTCCGGGCTTCACGGCGCGATTGAGCGAGTCCAGCGCGTGGACGAAGGGTTCTGGGTCCGGTTTGCCGTGGCGGACGTCTTCGGCGCTCGTGATGTGTTCGAACTCTTTGCGGATCCCCGCGCATTCGAGGACGTACTCGATCTCGTTCCGCAACGCGCCGGATGCGATGGCCAGTCGGTGGCTGGAGGCGGCCTCACGGACCAGTTCGCGCACGCCCGGGAAAATGATCAGGTTCTGTTTGATGTGATCGAGGTAGGCCCGGGCCTTGCCGGCCACGAGGTCGTCGATCGTCTTGTCCGAAGGAGATTGTCCGTGAGCCGTGAGGAATGCGCGGAAACAGCCCTTGTCGTCGTAACCCAAATATTCGGCGTAATATTCCTCGGGGCTCAGGAAGAATCCCATCTCGCCCAGGACCCGTTGAAACACCGCGAGATGGGTGGGCTCACTGTCCGCCACCACGCCGTCGAAATCGAAAATAATCGCACGCAGGTTTGCCATGGTCGAGTCGAAAAGTTACAAAGTCCTCAAGTCATAAAGTCCCAAACGAGTCCGGGTTTCGATTTGATGACTTTAAGGCTTTATGACGTTATGACGCAAGCGAAGCGAGGCCACATTATACACGGGGCTTTCCCCGGGCAGGCAAGGCGGGTGTGCAGAGACAGCGGGAGCGGTTACTTGGCGACGAGGTTTGTTTCCGCCACCCAGCCGGTTACGCCCTGTTCCGTACGGACCGAGTAAATCCACGAAAAATTTTGCAAGTCCGCATCCATCACGACCAAGGTTGAGCCGGGCACGGCGGTAGCCGCCCCTGGCATCTTGCCCGCTGAATCGGCGGTGAGGGGCGTTGGGACGAACACGGAGACCTGTTGTCCTTCACCAAACATTGGTGTGGAGATGGTCGTGGCGGCCGGGGACGCGGCCGGCATCGGGATGCTGCCCACAGCAGCAGGTGCAGCCGGAACTGCCCCAGGCATAGGTGCTGGCGCCGGCATGTTCCCAGCGGGTGCAGGAACTGGAGCAGGAGGGGCCGGCATGGCAACAGGAGGGGCCATCTGAGGCGGCGGCGGTTGCCCCGGTGCATCGCCAAGGAGATTCATCAGCACATCCGGGTTGACGGCAAGATAGCCGCCGGCACCGACGATAATCAGGATCAACACCAGAAACAGAATGCGTTCTTTCATACTCGGGGGTGTCGGACCCCTCTTCCCTGGAGGGCCGAGTACGACGGTCTTGTCCATGTCCGGTTGGTTTGAATCGGCGGCGGGCGCCGGTTCCTTGGCGAAGAAGATGCTCCATCCGGGGAACGCATCGATTGAAACAGCTGGACAGGACGCGAGGCTCATCAGATCCTCCTTAGCCTTTCACGCAAACATAGGGCGATTAGATAACACTATCGGCCTGTTCTGTCAAACATTCTCATAGGTTACAGTAAATGGCCGGGGAAAGATGATGAGATGCTAGACCGTAAATCCTGCATAACCGACGACGCGGTCACGGCCTCCGCCACGATCTCCGGAGGTGGCGTAACTGACAAGAGTTGCGTTGGTTGCGCCCAGCAGGCGGGCGGCGTGAAGGACCGAAAGGGTCGGGGCGATTCCGCACATGGAAATGTGATGATCGGTTACGGCTGCATCCAGTCCCTCCGGATCCAGACGTGCAATTGCCGTGATGGCGTGGCGGTCTTTCTCCCTGGTGACGGCATCCGATTCGTAGTGGTTCATGTCGGTGCTGGCGACCAGGAGCGGTCGCCCTCCGGCTGAGCCGTCGGCCGAACTGACGATCGCCGCCAGACATTCTCCGACAGCCTGGCACAGGGCGGGGTCTCTGATGCCAAGCACGATCGGGACGATCCGAACATGACGGTGACCGTCCTGCAGGAAGGGGAGTTGCACTTCCAGGCAATGTTCCTGCTGATGCGCGGAGGTGTCCGCCTCGGCGTGCGGACAGCGTGCGAGGAACTGCTGCGCGAGATCCCGGTCGATTGATACGGCGCCGTCCGGCATCTGCCAGGCGCCTTCCGGATACACGGACACGGCCGGACCGATGCCGGTGTGATTGGGCCCGACCAGAATCACGGTCTCGGGCAGGGCGATCCGGCTGTACACCGATCCTGCGACAGGGCCCGAATACATCAGCCCGGCGTGGGGGCTGACGGCGGCGATCGCCGGTTTGGGCTGGACTGAGCGGTCCAGACAGCGGGCGACCTCCTCTGCAAGGGCCTCGGCGGACGAACTATAGAACAGGCCGGCAACGGCGGGAGATCGCAGCATGGGATGAGGTTATGGCAAGTAGGAGGGGTATGCAAGCCGTGGCTTCGCTCAACCTCAACCTTAGCCTCAGCCTGAATTAGCAGTACTGCACGTTGGTGCAGGACAGGACCTGCTTTTCCCGGCTGCCGGATCGGAAGACGGTGAGTCCCTTGCACCCGAGTTGATAGGCCAGGGTGAACGCCGAGGAGACGTCGGCCTTGGTGGCCCTGGCCGGCAGGTTGATCGTCTTGGAGACACCGCTGTCGCTGTAACGCTGAAAGGCGGCCTGCATCCGGACATGCTGCTCCGGCGTGACATCGTGGGCAGTGACAAAGAGCCGGCGCAGGTCGTCGGGAATCTCCCTCAGGTCCTGTATGGATTCATTCGCGGCGATCTTGGCTGCCAGTTGCGGCGAGTAGATGCCGGCGGCACGGGCCCGGCGGACGAACTCCGGATGGAGGGACGTCAGCCTGGTGTCGTCCATGACCGTGCGGGCGTAACTGACCCCGTAGAGCGGCTCGATGCCGGGTGAACAGTCGGCGATGATGCTGATCGTGCCTGTCGGCGCCACCGTGGTGACGGTGGCGTTGCGCAGGCGCAGGCCCCCGGATTCCAGGCGGCTTCCCTTATAATTCGGGAACGTCCCACGCGTCCGGGCCAGTTCGGCGGAGGCCGCGTGGGCTCGTTCTTGGATGAACCGCATCACCTCTTCACCTGCCGCCAGGGCGTCGGCGCTGTCGTAGGAGATGCCCAGCGTGATCAGCAGATCGGCAAAGCCCATCACGCCGAGGCCGATCTTGCGATTGCCTTTTGTCATGGCGGCGATCTCGGGGAGCGGGTACTGGTTCATGTCCAGGACGTTGTCCAGAAAGCGCACGGCGGCCGCCGTGGCCTCTCCGAGTCGCGCGAAGTCGATGGCCGGTTTTTTCGGTGCGCCAGTGACGAATTTCTCCAGATTGAGAGACCCCAGTGTGCAGGATTCATAGGCGAGCAGGGGCTGCTCGCCGCAGTTGTGCGCCATCAATCCATTGGCGTCGAAGGCATGAACGTCGGGGACGCGCACATCGAACACATCCGCGATGCCATCAGGGACCACGGCTTCGACGCGCGCAAGAAACTGCTCGCGATTGAGCGTGCGTGCGTAGTTGCCCAGGAGGTCGGCAAGGCGAGAGGCTTTCCCGCTGTCGCAGAACCCGATCACGTCCTGGAATCGGAGCAGATTGCTTCCTGTAAGAACCAGTTCGTGATGGCTTCGTGTGGGATATCGTTTGTGTCCCCCCCTGCCGTCCGGCAGCGTGCGCAAACCAGCCCGGCGCCGGTACCGATAAATGGTGGAGGCGATGCCGAAGCGAAGGAGCATCCGCTGAACGGCCTGGAGCCGCCGCACATCCGATTGAGCGAGGCGGACACTCACGCCCTTCAACTGAGTGCCTTGAACCGAGCCGTCCGCGTCGAAAAACCCTCGCAGAAATCCGGCGCAGAACTCGCCGGAGCCTTGCTCGACCATGGGTGTGATCGATTTATTACCGGGCGCCATGCCAACGTCGATCGCAAAATCTCGCAGGGCCGCCAACGCCAGGCGGCTTTCCGGACGCCCCGTCACCTTTTGCCACCCGTTGAAGTCGCGTCGGTGGGGCAGCGTGTAGGCGCATCGAAGCGCCTCCTGCATCATGCCTCTAATGCCGGGCCCCGCGGTGCTCCAGACCGAAACGATCGCCTTGTCCGTCTTCAGCGTCCCGTCTCCGGTGAGCAAGCCCAGCAGGTAGCCCTGCTCGCGCGTATGGGGGCCCTTCCAGAGCGACGCGGTCCGATGGTCGTTGAGCAGGATTTCATCACCTGCTTTGAGGTCGCCGGCCGGCCACCACACGCTCGAACGCGTGGAGCGGGTTTTCCGGGTGACCTTTTGAAGGCGATGGTCGGCGGTCAGACGCAATTCGTGGCCCTCGACTGTGCGCAACCTCACGACCGGACGGATGCCGGTGGAGAAAAATCCGTCCGGGCCCGAGTCGTAGCGCCGCCCGTTGACCTGCGCGGCAAAAGGGACCCCCACGAGTTGGCTCACTTGGCGTGGTCCCTCGGAAGTGTGAACCCACGTGTCCGCTGTGATGCAGGGGTTGGTGGACTCGATCCGCCCGATCTGCGGCGTCGGATTATGGGCGTTGATGGTGTCGAGGAAGATGAGGCCCGGCTCACCGGTGCTCCAGGCCGCCTCCACGATGCGATCGAAGACCGAGGCGGCGTTGAGGCGTCCGGCGCTCCGGCCGGACCTGGGATTCACCAACGCATACTCCTGCCCCCGTTCCAGCGCGCGCATG
>DASWIN010000227.1:0-4016 GCA_036397655.1 Nitrospiraceae bacterium
TTGGGATCGCCATCGTATAGATCCAGCCCTGGTCCAGATGTTCCCTTGCGATGGTCAGCAGTTGCCGCAGTACCGGCCGGAACGCATCGGTCTTATCAGCCCGAAGAAGATCCTTCGGCCCAAGGCCGGCTTCCTTCAAGAGGGTTTCCGGAATGTAGCAACGCCCACGCTGCAGGTCCTTGGCCAGGTCCTTCAGAATGTTCGTCAGTTGCAGGCCCTTGCCGAACCGGACCCCGACGGCTGACATCTCCTTCACATTCCAGCGCGCGAGAGCCGGCCGATGCCCGCACATCATGTCGGTCCAAAATTCCCCCACGCAGCCGGCCACATAATAGGTATACTGATCGAGATCATCGATGGTCTGGAGAGCGGTCAGGTCCTGTGCGGTATCGCCGCGGAACCGCGCCAGGTCCATCTCCATTCCGTTGGGCAGTGTGCCCATTAGTCGGCGGATCCGCAGGCGGTCATCCGGCGAACAATCCAGGCAGAGCTGGAAACAGTCGTCGAGCCGTTGCAGCAGGATGCGCTCGGCGGAATCGGCCTGATGTGGCGCCAGCGCCGCCTGAATGCCGCGAACCGCCTCCCGATTCACCTGCTCGCCAGCGAACTGGGCCCGGAACTGCTTGAGGTATTGCAGCCGTTGCGCGCGCTCGATCACGTCCGTATCGGCGATCGTGTCCGCGGCCCTGGCAAAGAGATAGGACAGCCCGATCTGATCCCGAACGCCGGCCGGCACGACGGCGAGCGTCAGGTAAAAGGACCGGGAGACCTGTTTGAGAATGTCGCGCAGCAGCGCGCGTTTGAGGGGGTTGGTGATCGTAGCCAGCATCCTACCGGACTTCGAGACGGCCTTCCATGCCCTCTTCGCGATGACTCTTGAAGAACAGCAGTTTTCGGTCGCAATAGAAGGTGAACGTCCCGGGTATCATCGGAGTAAAACGAACCTTCGTGGGTTCACCGTGGCCGACATCCTCTTCGATATCGAGGCCGGCATCCGGCGCCTTGAGCAGGAAATTATGCGGGGTGATCAAAGTCGCCCTCGTCAGGGTCAGCTCGACCGGCTTGCCGGCCTGGACGATCAAGTGGTTGGGCGCATAGGAATAACTGTCCAGGATGATCGTCGCCCGCTGGACCCCGTCGGCGCCCACCTCAGCCACCACGGGATGGGCAGGAACCGGAGACGCCTCCTCCGCCGCCAGTGGCGAGGTGCCAGCCAGCGCGCCGCACAGGGCCAAGGCCAGCGTCATGGGCGCCTGGTTCATGCGAGCCCTTCTAACAGAAGCGGAAAGAGGCGTCAACGTTGGGGGACTTGACGCTTCGACAGCCGGCTCAGCGTCAACCCCGAGCAAGTCACGCTTGAGAGCGCGGGGCAGTCGAGGGGTTGACCGGCCGCCCCGCAGACTTATCTTTCCCCTGCCCGCTGATTTTTCACCCGGCGGGCTGTATAATGTGACCGTTCAGATGTGTCATCCATGGTGAAGCAAAGAGGAGGCAGTCGCATGAAGTGGCTCAAAGGCATGGCGCTCTTACTAGTCGCCAACGTACTGATTTTCATCACGCTCTCCATCTCGTTTACTCTCTTGGTCAACATCATCCTGCCGGCCTTCGGCATCGACGTACGCGGCGCCGTGGCCCAGCAAGACCTCCTGTGGGCCATCGTGTTGGGCTTCGGCGGCGCCTTCATCAGCCTGGCGTTCTCCAAGCAACTGGCCCGGATGATGCTCGACTGCAAACAGATCACCCAGCCCCGCAACCCTGCCGAGCAGGTGATCTACGGCGCCGTGCAGGAAATCGCACAACGGCTCCACATGACGATGCCCGAAGTCTGGGTCTACGAATCCCCCGATCCCAACGCCTTCGCAACCGGCCCGACCAAGAACAACGCCATGGTGGCGGTCTCCACCGGCCTGCTCAACAATTTGAATGAAAAGGAAGTCCAGGCCGTGCTCGCCCACGAAATGGGCCATGTCTACAATGGTGACATGTTTGCCACCACGGTGTTGGCCGGCTTGATGAATACCTTCGTCTACCTGATCAGCCGAATGGCCTACCGAACCCTGGCCGAACGCAATGCCATGCTGGGGCTGGCGGTCTACTTCTTTCTCCAGATCGTGCTGTCATTCCTGGCCATGATTCCCATCAGCTGGTTTTCGAGGCGCCGGGAATACGCGGCGGATGCGTTTGCCGCCAAAGTCTATGGCAAGGGTGCGATGATCGCCGCCTTGCGCGCGATCGACCAGTGGGTCAACCGCACCCACTTCGAGCACCAGACGCAGGATGCGCTGGCGACAATGAAAATCTCCGGCAAGTCATCCGGCTTCCTCCGGATGTTTGCCACGCATCCGCCGATCGAGGACCGCGTCGCCGCGCTGCAACGGCTCTCCTGACCCGGATCATTCATGGACGCTTCTGCTGCAATCGCGGATACGCTGCTACGACGAGCTTGGCCGCCGACAATCGCGGCCAAGCCGGCGGGCTCGCCGCTCAGTCGGTCAACGTACTCGTTGAGTACGCCTCCCTCCCGTCGTCCCCTCGGCCCTGAAGCCTGCCTCGTGGACTCCTACGAAGGGGGCCAGCCCCCTTGTACGATCCCCACGAAGGGGGCACACCCCCTTCGGAACCCCCTAGGCGGGATTCCCCGCTTCGCGACTCCACGCGCCGGTCTCGCGACGCGTCTGCGCGATTTCGCAACGAACCGCTATGAATGTTCCGGGTCACCCAGGAGGTTTCTATGCGATATCTAACGGGCGCCGTCACCGGGTTCATGCTCAGCATCGTCGCTTCGTGCGGCTCGGGCTACGTGCTCCAGACACCGCCGGCCCAGGCCGGCACGATCGACCAGAAAGGAAGCCTCCTCATGGCCGCACAAACCGGAAGCCTCTACGAGTTCACGCTGGACGATATCGACGGCAAGCCGACGCCGCTGAACACGTTTCGCGGAAAGGTGCTGCTGCTGGTCAATACCGCCAGCATGTGCGGGAACACTCCCCAATACTCGGACCTGGAAACCATCTACGAGAAATATCAGGAGCGCGGATTCGAAATTCTGGCCTTCCCGGCCAATAACTTTGGCCAGCAGGAGCCGGGTACGAATCAGGAGATCAAGGGCTTCTGCCTCACGAAGTACAGCCTGACGTTCCCGCTGTTCAGCAAAATCAGCGTCAAGGGATCCGACAAGCACCCCCTGTACCGCTATCTCACGGAACAGAGCCCCTTTCCCGGGGAAGTCGAGTGGAATTTCCAGAAGTACCTGGTGGACCGGTCCGGCAACGTGATCGCCCGCTTTCATCACCGGACGAAGCCGCTGTCGGATGAAATCGTGAAGGGAATCGAGACAGCGCTGGCGAAGAACTAGGCCGGGGCGGCCCCGCGAGAAACGCGCGACTTGCGAGAGGTGCTGATCCGGATCGTTTCCTGCATTTCGCGCCCGTCCCGACCGTCGTGCTGCTACGTTTTCCTGATGAAGCTGATATGGCCGCGATACTCCTGAATCGCCGCGCCGAGTGATTTGCTGCCGAGCTGAATGTTGGCTTCGAGAGTATTCTCGACCGCCGGATCGTCGATCACCACATCATATCGGTCCTGCCGGTTCGTCAGCACCGGCCCTCCCTCCGCGGCGTCTCGCTGCAGGAAGATTTCCTTCCAGACTTCCTTCTCCACCAGACAAACATCGCGAAATCGTTCATAGAGTAACGCCAACTTTTCCGGATCGGTCACCTTCATAGATTCATTTTCCCCTTTCCGAACTTCTTACCTTGTACTTCTCACTTCTAGCTTGTACGGGTTAATGCTCGTGCCCGCATCCACCTTCACTGTCCGGCGGCATGCTGGAGGGGGCCGGGATGCCCGTGATATTCAACCCGGTCGGGTCCGGCGTCGAGACGCCGACCGCGCCTGAGCGGGCCGCAAAGGACGACATCACGCGCCCGATCGCTGCCCCACACTCCCGGCAGGCGGTCAGGACCGGCTCCGACACTCCTTGGATATATTCCTTGCGCCGTGTACAGGCCGGCTTC
>DASWIN010000228.1:0-2650 GCA_036397655.1 Nitrospiraceae bacterium
TTACCAGGAACGCGTCCGCGAGATCGAGCGCATGACCGACCTGTCCAAGGCCGAACGGGCCTGCCTCTCGACGATGGCCGCCATCGACCGGATTGCCGACTGCGAGGTCCGCCGCTCGCGCGACGGCACCAGGAAATTCCTCCTGCGCCTGGAGGACGGCCTCGTCATCGAAAGCGTGCTGATCCCCGACGCCGAACGGCTGACGCTGTGCCTGTCCACGCAGGTCGGCTGCACGCTGGACTGCGGATTCTGCCTCACCGGGCAGATGGGACTGAAACGCAACCTGGCGGCGCACGAAATCATCGAACAGGCCCTGGCCGTGCAAGACCGCCTGGAGGCCGGCGAGCGGCTCACGAACATCGTATTGATGGGCATGGGCGAGCCGCTCGCGAACTTCGAGGCCGTGGCCGATGCGATCGCGCGCCTGACGAACCGGCGCTGGGGGCTCGGCATCGCGGCGCGCCGCATCACCCTGTCCACGGCCGGACTGGCCTCCCGTCTGCAGGAGGTCGCCGCGCTCGGCGTCAACCTCGCCGTCTCCCTGAACGCGACGACCGACGCGCAGCGCACCCGGCTCATGCCGGCGGTCAACCGGTTGCATCCACTCGCGCGCCTGCTGGCCGCCTGCCGGGCCTACCCGCTGCCGCCCCATCGCAAGCTCACGTTCGAATACGTGCTGCTCGCCGGCGAGAACGACTCGGAGCAGCACGCCAAACGGCTGGCCAAGCTGCTCAACGGCATCCGCTGCAAGGTCAATCTGATCCCGTTTAATCCGTTCCCGGGCAGTCCGTACCGCCGTCCCGCCGATGGCGATGTGCTGCGCTTCCAGTCCGTGGTGCGGCAGGCCGGCTTCGATGTCCTGATCCGCAAGAGCAAGGGCCGCGACGTGCTCGGCGCCTGCGGCCAACTGGGCGAACTTGTCAGCCCACATCGTTCGTGACGGTGAGTGGCGAGGGACATTCTTCGCTTTTTTTCAACTCATAATCCGAGCGGGGACAGACTATCGGCGGTCTGTCCCCGCCATACTTCCCTCCTGCGAGTGCGGCATGGTTTCCGACGGCTGCGCGCTCTTTTTCACCCGCCCACCCCCGGTGCGCCAAGACGCACCCTTTTCCCGTGGCGAGCACCTTCTGACTGTGTGCTCTATTCCGAGCGGAGACAGGCCTATCGGCGGTCTGTCTCCGCCCACACTTTCTATCTTTAGAGCGGCGGGCCTGTCTGCCTCGGACTGCGCGCGTCCAACGAGGGCCTTCTTTATTTTTCTTTCAAACCCCTTTCTTGCGAGTGCGGCTTGGTCTACTCCAACTGCGCGCATCGAGGGAGCACCGTCTGCGCGTGCGGCCTCTGCGAGCAAAGGAGGAGACCAAGCCGCCAGCTCGCCCCTTCCACGCGCGCTGCGTGAGCACGGGAGGCAGACCGCACGCCACGCTCGCCCCTCCCCACCTTGACACCCGCGTGAACCGATTGTTAGCGTGTGCCATGCGGTCCGGCCCGGTTCGCTCCTTCATCACCCTCATCCTCACGATCGGCTGCCTCCTCGGCGGCGGTCCGTCCGCCTTCGCGCTGGAAGTCCAGGAGCATCAACTCGCCAACGGGATGAAGGTGCTGCTGGTCGAGTCGCCCAAGGCACCGGTCGTCACGGTGCAAATCTGGTACAAGGTCGGCTCGCGCAATGAAGTGATGGGACGGGCCGGCCTCTCCCACATGCTCGAGCATATGATGTTCAAGGGCACGCCGAAATATCCCAAGGGCACGTTCTCGCGCCTCATCAAGAAAAACGGCGGCAACGACAACGCGTTCACCAGCCAGGATTTCACGGCCTATTTCGAAAACCTCGCGGCCGACAAGGTCGGGCTGGCCCTCGAATTGGAAGCGGACCGGCTGCGCGGGCTGCTGCTGGACGACAAGGAATTCCAGCTCGAGCGCGAAGTGGTGAAGGAAGAGCGGCGCCTGCGCTCCGAGGACGATCCGCAATCGTACCTGGCCGAATCCCTGTTCGCCCAGGCCTTCCAGATGCATCCCTATCACTGGCCCGTCATCGGCTGGTTCCCGGACCTGAACGCGATGACGCGGGCGGACCTCAAGCGGCACTACGACACCTACTATGTCCCGAACAACGCCACGCTCATCGTGGTCGGCGACATCAAGCCCGCGAAGCTGCTGCCGGTGATCAAGCGCTACTTCGAGGTAATCCCCAAACGGCCGTTGCCGACGCAGCAGGTCGTGGCTGAACCGGAGCAGAAGGGCGAGCGCCGCATTGTCGTGAAGCGCGACGCCCAGCTGCCGTTCGTGATGATCGGTTACCGGACCCCGAATTTCAAAAGCGACGATGCCTACGCGCTGACGCTCCTGGAATCCATCCTCTCGCACGGGAAAAGCTCCAGGCTGTACCACAGCCTGGTCTACGAGCAGAAACTGGCGCTGGCCATCGGCGCCGAATACAGCCTGCTGCAGACCGATCCGGACCTGCTGTATTGCTTCGCCGTGGTGGCGCCGGGGCACATACCCGAGCTGGTCGAGCGCGCGGTGTACGCCGAGATTCAGAAACTGCAGCAGGAGGCGCCCTCCGAGCAGGAGCTGCAGCGGGCCCGGAACCAGGTGGAGGCGGCCTACATCTTCGGGCAGGACTCCAACTTCCGCCAGGCGATGC
>DASWIN010000229.1:0-6086 GCA_036397655.1 Nitrospiraceae bacterium
TCCTGTTCCTGCTGCGGCGTGACCAGCGAGGACAGCGCCTGGCCGAGACAGCGGAGATTGAAATAGCCGATGTCCGGCTGGTTCCGGAACGAGTACCGGCCATGATGATCGGAATGATTGCAGATGAACGCAGGATCGTACGCATCGAGGAAACCGAACGGCCCGTAGTCCAGCGTGAGGCCGATGATGGACATGTTGTCGCTGTTCATGACGCCGTGCGCCCAGCCGACCGCCTGCCACCTGGCGATCAACCGCGCGGTGCGGACCGCGACCTCGTGAAAGAATCGTGGGTACCGGTCCGGGGCCGAGCCCAGATACGGGTAGGACTGCGCGATCACGTAATCGGCCAGCCGTTGGACATGCTCCGGCTGCCGGCGGGCAAAGAATGCCTGGAAGGATCCGAACCGCACATGCGTGGGCGCCATGCGCAGCAGCATGGCGCCGGCTTCCGGGCGCTCGCGCGGGACCACTTCGTCCCCGGCGACGATGCAGAGCGAGCGGGTCGTCGGAATGCCCAGCCCGTGCATGGCTTCGCCGCAGAGGTATTCCCGGATCGTGGAGCGCAGCACGGCGCGCCCGTCGCCATCACGGGAAAACGGCGTCTGCCCCGCTCCTTTCAGATGGAGATCCCACTTCTCTCCGCGCCCGTTGCGCACTTCACCGAGCAGGATCGCCCGTCCGTCCCCCAGTTGCCCGGCATAGATGCCGAACTGGTGCCCCGAATAGAGCATCGCCACCGGCTCGCTGCCCGGGATGAGCAACTGCCCGCCGAACACGCCGGCAAACTCCGGCCGTTTGGCCTCGTCCGGATCCAGATCCAGCAGCGCAGCCGCGTCCGGATTGAAGCTTACGAGATGAGGATTCGGCAGCGGCGTCGGCTCGACCCGGGCGTAGAACGCCTCCGGCAACCGCGCGTAGCTGTTCTCGAACTGAAGCTCCTCCAATCTGTGCAAGCGCGCCATGGGTCATGATCGCACGGGACCCCGCGCCGTTCAACCGCCCCGGGGTTTCCGTGGGCCCGGCGGGCTGAGACAACACAGGGAACTTATGCTATAGTGGCCCCCGCCGGTGACCGGCCTAAAAGGGGAGGGAGCGCTCTTGCGACTTCTGGAACGGATCCTCGGCACCGCCCTTCAAACGTTCCGCCTCGACTCGGTCAAGCGACGCATCCTGGCCCTGGCCGTTCTGGCCACGCTCATTCCCACAAGCACAACGGGCTGGCTGCTCTACAGCCAGAACAAGTCCGCCCTGACCGGGAAAATTCACGAAGAACTCCGCAGCGCGTCCGTCAGCATCGCGCGTGAATTCGACCTCTGGCTCAAGGAACGCATCTACGAATTACGGGTGTTCTCTGGCTCCTACGAGTTGTCTGAAAACGTCGAGAAGGCGCTCCGGGGGGGCGCCACGCGCGCCCAGGTCCTCCGCCGCGCCCAGGACTATCTCAAATCGGTCCAGGGCAAGTTTTCCGATTACGAGGACCTGTTTGTGCTCGATATGACGGGCGCCGTGATCGTGGCCAACGCCAAACACGCGCCGCGCGTCTCGCTTCCGCAGAACTGGCAAAAGCAGGCCCGGGTGGACCAGCCGATCCTGACCGGCGCGCATTGGGACGAAGCCCGCGGCAAGACCGTCATGATCGTGGCCGTCCCCCTGAAAACCGCGGGGGGCCGATTCCTGGGCGCGCTGGCCACGACGATCAATTTCGGCTCGATGGAAGCCGTGCTGCGTCAATGGTCCCAGGGGCAGACCCGCCACCTCTACATCGTGAAACCCGACGGGACTCGCGTGCTCAGCTCCCTGCTTGTGCCGCAACCTGTGCTCCAGACCAGGCTCCCGGAAGAAGCCACGCGGATATTCTTTGCCGGAGAGACCGGGGAGCTCCGGCGGATGAGCTACGACAACCTGGAGGTCCTGGCGGTGATGCAACCGGTTTCCCGCCTGGGCTGGGGCGTCGTGGCGGAAAAAAATTATGAAGACGCCTACCGCGCGTTGATGGACATCCGCAACGTGGTCCTGGCATCCACCACCTGGCTGTTGCTGGGCGTCGGATTGTTCGCCTATCTCCTGTCGCTGACGATCATCGGTCCCCTGACCCGCCTGACGGATGGGGCGGCCCGGGTGGCGGGCGGCGACCTGTCGGTGGCCATCCCGACCGATCCGCCGAAGGAAATCGGACGGCTGGCGACCATGTTCAACACGATGGTCACCTATCTGCGGGAAGCGCGAGAGGAACTGACGTCCGTGAACCTCGCGCTCAACGAACGAAACCTGGCATTGGAAACGCTCTCCTCGACGGATCCCCTGACGGGCCTCCATAACCGCCGCCACATGCGAGATGCCCTGAACGCGGAGGTCGCGCGGCACACGCGGCACGGGCGCCCCTTCTCCATCATGATGGTGGACGTGGACCACTTTAAGAAATACAACGACACCTACGGACATCCCGAGGGAGACGGGTTGTTGAAGAAAGTCGGAGAGATTTTGAGTTCTTCGCTGCGCACCAACGACTTCGCCGCCCGTTACGGAGGGGAGGAGTTCCTGGTCCTGCTGCCCGATCAGGACCAAAAGGGAGCCGTGGAGGTCGCCGAGCGTATCCGCCAGCGGATTTCGGTGGAAACGGAGGATGAGGCCAATCAGCGCAAGGCGGTCACCGTCAGCGTCGGCGTCGCGACGTTTCCGGAAGCCGGACGCGCCGCCAACGTCCTGCTCAGCAATGCCGATGCGGCGCTCTACCGGGCCAAGAACACCGGCCGCAATTGCGTGTCGATCGCCGGCTCGTAAGGCCGCCCGCTCGTTACGGGCTTGCGATCAGATCATAGAAAATCCAGCCCCACCGGTTGCCCCCGTCCTTCACGCGGATCCACGGACCCTTGTACGAGACCGCGGTCGGCGACGCCCCCCGCTCGACGGACCAGGCGACAGTGGATTCGGCGGCGGGACCTTCGTGCACCTTCCCGGACACGGCAATCCTGAGTGACAGCGGCAAGGCAAAGAGCACCTCGCCGTCCACCGGCGTCATCGTATGCCGTCCACGCGAATTCTCCTGGATGTCTTTCAGGATGGCCTTGACCTGGTTGGTTGCGTAGAGCGAACCGCTGTAGTTTTCCTTCTTGAACTCGTCGGCGCCCATCCTCATGAGGGCGACGCCCTGGACCGCTTCAAGCTGCCTGTCCGCACCCGATATGGAATCGTTGAGCATCTTCATCGCCGTTTCGGCTTCGGCGAGAGTGGAGGCGGCTTCGGCTTTGTTTTCCTGGCTCCGGAGTTTGGACTTGGTACGGACCGCTTCCTGGATCGTGTCGTCGAGTTTCCGGTGGAGCTTCTGCACCTGCGCGTCTTTCTCCACCAGCAACGCCTGAAGCCTGGCGATCTTCGTGTCGAACTCCGCCGACGCGGAGGATTTGCCCGAGGCGGCGGAGCGCTGCTGCTGTTCGCTCTCGATCAGATCCTGCAGATCCATCAACTTGCCCTTGATCTGATTGGTCAGAAAGAGCGACCCGCCGTAGTTCTCCTTTTTCAGCTCGGCTGCGCTGACCTTCATGAGGGCGGTGAGTTGAACGACTTCCGGCCGCTTGTTCAGTCCCTTGACGGAACCTGCGAGGGTCTTCAACCCCACCTCCGCCTCGGCAAGATTGGACGCGGCCTCGGCGCGGCTTTCCAGACTGGCCAGCTTGGCTTTGCTGCGCACAGTTTCCTGGATGGCGTCGTCCAGCTTCTTCTCCAGGTTTTGAATTTGGGCTTCCCGCTCCAGGAGGGAGAGCAGCAGCGGGGCGATTTTCTCATCCATCTCCTGCGTCATCACGATCCGCTTCGGAGGCGGGGGAGCCTTCTTGCGCGGCGGCGCGGCCCTGGCTGGCGCAGGCGGTGGCGCGGGAACCGGGTGCGGGTCGCCGGGCGCAGGAGACGCCACGGCTACCGGCTCCGGGGGCTCGGGCGGAGGCGTGGCGCATGAGGACAGCAGCAGGCTCAGCCCGATCAGCGCACGCGCGGAGACGCGCGCGCGTCGAGCGGGACGGGTGTCTGCCGGGTCATTCAGATGGCGCATGCGCTCTCCCTGGGCGGCCCCGTAAAGAGGAAGGCATTCTAGCGATTCTTCGAAGCGGATGCCAGATCAGATATGCACAGACGGTTCCGGAGGCCCGCGCCCCCTCTGCATTCATTGGCGTTGCCGCTTCGCTTTCGGACCGCAGGATGAACCTGTTATACTGGCGCTCTTGCTCAATGGCAGGAGCGCCCATGGCCGGGAAAACACTCTTCGACAAGATTTGGGACGCGCACGTGGTCCGGACCGAGCCGGACGGCACGACGCTGCTGTATGTCGACCGGCAGCTGGTCCATGAAGTCACCTCGCCGCAGGCCTTCGAAAGCTTGAAGCTGGCCGGGCGGAAGCCCCGGCGGCCCGGTGCGACGCTGGCCGTGCCGGACCACAATGTGCCGACGACCGACCGGAAGCTCGGCATCGCCGATTCCGTCAGCGCGAAGCAGATTCAGACGCTGGAAGAGAATTGCCGGGACTTCGGCATCACCATCTTCGGCATGAATGACACCCGGCAGGGGATCGTCCATGTGATCGGCCCGGAGCAGGGGTTTACGCTGCCTGGCATGACCATCGTTTGCGGCGATTCGCACACCTCCACACACGGCGCGTTCGGCGCGCTGGCCTTCGGCATCGGCACCAGCGAGGTCGAGCATGTGCTGGCCACGCAATGCCTGATCCAGAACAGACCGAAGACGATGGAGATCCGCGTGGACGGGATATTATCCGGGCGCTGCTCGGCCAAGGACGTGATTCTCGCCATCATCGGCAAGATCGGCACGGCGGGCGGCACGGGCTACGTGATCGAGTATACGGGCCCGGTGATCCGCGGCCTGACGATGGAAGGCCGCATGACGCTCTGCAATATGTCCATCGAGGCCGGCGCCCGCGCCGGCATGGTCGCGCCGGACGACAAGACGGTCGCGTATATAAAAGGACGCCCAATGGCGCCGACAGGCAAGCTGTGGGAACAGGCGGTCAGGGCCTGGCAGGCGCTCCCAACCGATCCCGGCGCCGCGTTCGACAAGACCGTCGAACTGAAGGCCGAACAGATTGCGCCGCAAGTCACGTGGGGCACGAGCCCCGGCATGGTCACCGGCGTGGACGGGAAAGTCCCGGACCCGCAGGCAATGCCGGACGAAAAGTCCCGCAAGGCGGCGGAGCGCGCGCTGGAGTACATGGGACTCGTACCCAACGTGCCCATCACACAGATCAACATCGACAAGGTCTTCATCGGTTCCTGCACCAACTCGAGGATCGAAGACCTGCGTCTGGCGGCAAGCTTCGCAAAAGGCAAAAAAGTCGCACCGCGCGTGCATGCGATGGTGGTGCCCGGTTCCGGCCTCGTGAAGCAGCAGGCCGAACAGGAAGGCCTGGATAAAATTTTCAGGGATGCCGGGTTCGAATGGCGCGAGGCGGGCTGCAGCATGTGCCTGGCCATGAACGCCGACGTGCTCCAGCCGGGCGAACGCTGCGCCTCCACCAGCAACCGCAACTTCGAAGGGCGCCAGGGCGCGGGCGGCCGCACGCACCTCGTGTCGCCGATCATGGCCGTCGCCGCAGCAGTCGAGGGGCATTTCGTGGACATCAGGACCTGGGGATGAAGACAGGTTAAAGGCAATGGGCGATAGGCTATAGGTTCAAGATTATGTTTCATGGTCCCATAGCCCATTACCCATCGCCCATTGCCTGACTTAATGATTTATGCAGCCGTTTACCACGCACATCGGACTCGTCGCCCCGCTCGACCGGGTCAACGTGGACACGGACCAGATCATCCCCAAGCAGTTTTTGAAAACGATCAAGCGCACGGGATTGCGGGAGGGATTGTTCTACGATTGGCGCAAGAGGAAGGACGGCTCGCCGGACCCGGAGTTTTTCCTGAACCAGCCGCGCTATCAGCACGCGACGATTCTATTGACCCGCGACAACTTCGGCTGCGGATCTTCCCGTGAGCATGCCCCTTGGGCGTTGCTGGATCAGGGCTTCCGCTCCGTCATCGCGCCGAGCTTCGCGGACATTTTCTACAATAACTGTTTCCAGAACGGCA
>DASWIN010000230.1:0-6603 GCA_036397655.1 Nitrospiraceae bacterium
GCATCCCGGCCAGGCTTGGGGCGCCAGGATTCCCGACGTGATCACGCCGGAGTTCGTGCGCGACGAAGTCGCACGGGGCCGCGCGATCATCCCGGCGAACATCAACCACCTGGAAAGCGAGCCGATGATCATCGGCCGCAATTTTCTGGTCAAGATCAATGCCAACATCGGCAATTCCGCCGTGGCCTCCTCCATCGAGGAAGAAGTCGAAAAAATGATCTGGGCCATCCGATGGGGCTCGGACACGGTCATGGACCTCTCCACCGGCAAGAACATCCACGAAACCCGCGAGTGGATCATCCGCAACTCGCCCGTGCCCATCGGCACCGTGCCGATCTACCAGGCATTGGAAAAAGTCGGCGGCAAGGCGGAAGAACTGACCTGGGAGCTCTATCGCGATACCCTGATCGAACAGGCCGAGCAAGGTGTGGACTACTTCACCATCCACGCCGGTGTGCGGCTCCGATATGTGCCGCTGACGGCCGGACGCATGACCGGCATCGTCTCGCGCGGCGGGTCCATCCATGCCAAATGGTGCCTGTCCCATCACGAAGAAAACTTCACCTATACCCATTTCGAAGAGATCTGCGAGATCATGAAAGCCTACGACGTCTCCTTCAGCCTGGGCGACGGCCTGCGGCCCGGCTCCATCGCCGACGCCAACGACGAAGCGCAGTTTGCCGAACTGGAAACGTTGGGCGAACTCACCAAGATCGCCTGGAAGCATGACGTCCAGGTGATGATCGAAGGTCCCGGCCACGTGCCGATGCACCTGATCCAGGTCAACATGGAAAAGCAGCTCAAGGAATGCCACGAAGCGCCGTTCTATACGTTGGGACCGTTGACCACCGACATTGCGCCGGGTTACGACCACATCACCTCCGGTATCGGCGCGGCCATGATCGGCTGGTACGGCTGTGCGATGCTCTGCTACGTGACCCCCAAAGAACATTTAGGCTTGCCGGATAAGGAAGACGTGAAGACCGGTGTGATTACCTACAAAATCTCAGCCCATGCGGCGGATCTGGCCAAGGGGCACCCGGGCGCGCAGGCACGGGATAACGCCCTCTCGAAGGCCCGCTTCGAATTCCGGTGGGAAGACCAGTTCAACTTGTCGTTCGATCCCGACACGGCAAAACGGTTCCACGATGCAACCCTCCCGGACAACGCGGCGAAGGTGTCGCACTTCTGCTCCATGTGCGGCCCGCACTTCTGCTCGATGAAGATCACGCAGGACGTCCGTGAGTACGCCGCGAAGAAGCAGTTGGACGAGCAGCAGGCCATCCAGATCGGCATGAAGGAAAAATCGGAAGAGTTCAAGAAAACAGGCGCCGAAATTTATCGTTGAGCAAGCAGCAAATAGCGAACAGCTAATAGCTCGGAGCTACTCGCTATTCGCTACCAGCTATTAGCTTCGAATGGAATTGTCATGAAAAAGCCTAAACCGGCTCCCCTACGGGAGAGAGACATCACCCGGCAGATCGCCCGGGAGTACTACAAGGAATTCGATCAGCTCATCGAGAGCGATGTGATCATCGTCGGGGCCGGCCCCTCCGGCCTCATCTGCGGGCACGACCTGGCTGCCATGGGCTTTCGCACGCTGATCGTCGAGCAGAGCCTCGCGCTCGGCGGCGGCTTCTGGTCCGGCGGCTATCTCATGAACAAGGCCACCATCTGCGCGCCGGCCAACGAGATACTGGAAGAGATCGGCGTCCCCTGCAAGAAAATCAAGGATTGCGAGGGCATGTACATGGTGGATCCGCCGCATGCCACCGGGGCGCTGGTCGCCGCCGCCTACAAGGGGGGCGCCAAGGTCATGAACCTCACGAAAGTCGTGGATCTGATCCTGCGCAAGGACGGGAGCCTGGAAGGCGTCGTCGTCAACAGCACGACGGCCGAGATGGCCGGCCACGACGTCATCCACGTGGACCCGATCGGGCTGGAAAGCAAGATCGTCGTGGATGCCACGGGCCATGACGCGGTAGTGGTGAATCTGCTGCACAAGCGGGGCCTGTATAAGCCGGTGCCGGGCAACGGCGCCATGTGGGTGTCCCGCTCCGAGCAGGAGGTCATGGACCGCACCGGCGAGGTATACGCGAACTGTTTCGTGGTAGGATTAGCCGTGGCGGCCGTCTACGGTACGCCCCGGATGGGCCCGGCGTTCGGCTCGATGCTGCTCTCGGGCCGCTACGGAGCGGAGTTGATCAAAAAGAAGTTGAAGCACGAATAGCGAGACAGAAACGGATGGATGCGCAAGATTTCTTGATCCAAGGCGAAGGCCGCGAGGAAGACAAGAAAGAAGCCTGGAACTTCTTCCAGCAAGCCTACGAACGCCAGATGAAGGGCGAACTGGAGGAGGCGGTGGACCTCTATAAAAAGTCCATCGACTCGCATCCAACGGCCGAGGCTCACACTTTCCTGGGCTGGACCTACAGTTTCATGGGGCGGCTGGACGAGGCTATTGAAGAATGTCACCATGCCATCCAGGTGGACCCGGACTTCGGCAACCCCTATAACGACATCGGCGCCTACCTGATCGAACAGGGGAAGTTCGACGAGGCCATCCCCTGGTTCGAGCAGGCCATGCAGGCCAGGCGGTACGAGAGCCCGGCGTTCCCCCATCTGAATCTCGGCCGCGTGTATGAACGCAAGGGCCGGTGGGACGAGGCCCTCGATTGCTACAAGAAAGCCCTGACACTGAACCCGAACTACGCCCTGGCCAAAAAGGCCCTGGGCCGGCTCATCGGCATGCTGAACTAGAAAACGTTTCTTTGGTTTTTCTGGTTTGTCTCGTTTGTCTGGTTAAAGGGAACCCTCCGATCGGAATCACCACGAATTTTCGTCACCAGGCGAATCCCACGAACCAGATAAACGAGATAAACCAGATGAACCAGACAAACCAAAAAACCGTTCTCGTCGCGGTCACCGACATCTTCTTCTACACGAAAATCCGCGACGCGCTGCTTCCGAAGGGCTATGTGCTGGAGCGCGCCCGCACGCAGGACGATGTGCCGGCCAAGGCGGAGAGCCTCCACCCCTGCGCCATGATCCTGAACATGAACGACGAGAAGCTCGACGCGTTCCAGGCGCTCGAACAGATCAAGGGACAGGATCGCTTCAAGGCCATCCCCGTGCTGGCCTTTGCCAATCATGAAGAAGTCGACACCTGGAAACGCGCCAAGGAACTCGGCGTGACAAAGATCGTCTCCCGAAACGAGTTTTCAGCGAGGACGCGGGAGTTGGTAGAGGAAATCGCGCGAGGCAATGGGCAATAGGCGATGGGCTATAGGAAAGGAATCAAGGCAAGTGGCGATAGGCAAGGGGCTATGGGGGGGGAAGGATTTCCGAAGTTCTTGCCTATAGCCTAGCGCCCATAGCCTAGTGACTTTAACATATCCCCTATCGCCTATAGCCTCTAGCCTATTGAAGATGAAACAATCCACATTACATGAACAGCACCGTGCGCTCGGCGCGAGGTTCGGCGAAACAGCCGGGTGGGAGATGCCCCTCCATTACGGCGGCGCGGAAGCCGAACATGCGGCCGTCCGACACGGCGTCGGCGTTGCCGACCTGTCGCACCGGGGCCGGCTGAACGTCACCGGCGACGATCGGATCAAGTGGCTGCAGAGCGTCATCAGCAACGACATCCTCCCGTTGAAACCGGGCCAGGGCGTCTACTCCAGCTTCCTGACGCACAAGGGCAAGATGCTCACCTATTTTCGCGTCTATGCCCTGGCAGACTCGCTCATGCTGGAAGATGCCGGTGAGATCGGGGATGCGACACTCCAGGCCCTTCGCAAGTTTCTGCTCTACGGCACCAAGGCCAAGATGGAAAATTGCGCGGACACCTGGGGACTGCTGCTGGTCAGCGGGCCGAAAGCGGCCGACCTCATCAAGGCGGCCTTCGCTGCCGACGTGAGCGGATTAATGCCGCTCTCCTTCACGACACAGGAAATTGCCGGCCACCAAGCCCAGCTCATCCGAACGGAGGAGACCGGCGAAGTTGATATCGAGGTATTGATTCCTGCCGTTGGAGTCGTCCACGCCTGGGAACAGCTCTGGTCGGCCGGCCGGCCGATGGGGCTCAAGCCGTTCGGAACCGAAGCCCGCGAAATGCTTCGGATGGAAGCGGGCCTGCCGAAGGCCGGCCCGGACCTGAATGAGGAGATTGTCCCGCCCGAAGCCGGCCTCGAGGGAAAAGCCTTCAGCCTCTCAAAGGGCTGCTACCCGGGGCAGGAAGTGGTCGCCCGGATGGATACCTACGGCAGCGTCCGGAGGCGATTGGTGGGGCTCGTCGTGAAAGATCCGGTGATCCCGCCGAAAGGGGCCAAACTCTTCAGCGGTGATCGCGAAGTCGGATGGATCAGCAGCGCCGTGCGTTCGCCGTCGGTGGGAAGCGTCATCGCGTTCGGATTTCCGCTTCGCGATTTCAGCAAGCCGGGCACGGCGCTGACCGTGAACATCAACGGGCAGCGCCACGACGCCGCCGTGCACGCCCTGCCTTTCTACCCTCTACGCTAAACTATTTTTCAGGATTACGTGCCGCTGCCACCGCGCCGGCGAAGGCCAGCAGGCTCTTGCGTTCATCATCGGCGAGCGCCAGCAGGAGATGCGCCTCCTCGCCGTGCATGAGGCGCAGGCTCAGGAACGGCTCTTCCTTCCGTTTTTCCTTGTTTTCCCACATCGCGTCGACCACCTGGACTTTGTCCAGTTCGCCGACCGACACGATGTCGTAGCGAAAATACGAATCCCCGATGACCATGTCGAAAAGCACCTTGCCGGCGGTGAGCAGCAGGACGTTGAACCGGCCCTGGTCCTCATAGCCTTCCGGCAGGAACTTGTTGATATGCATCAGCGCGACTTTCCGGTCTCCGAGCGCCGCCTGGATGTTCACCTTGAGCGCGTCGTAGTCGATCTGCAGCGCCTGCTCGTCAGGCCCGGTCGCATCCGCGGCGGCGTCCTTGGCCCGTTCAAATACCTGTGCTGAGGTCATTGCGCTTGCCATGCTGTACTCCTTTTCGTAACTGAGATGAATGCAAACGAAGGCTACGGTAACTGAGCGGACTTCTCCATTGCAAGGGGTGGGCGCGGGTATTATTGGGCTTTGAACGTGCGTGTGAAGCGCGGCAGACCGGACTCGTCCACGATTTCCAGGCGCAGTTCGCCCTTGTTCACGGTGACCAGGCCGAAGTTGTAGAAACCCCCTTCGCTATGGAAAGTCGTCGGCTTGAATGCGGGGTCCGGCGGGACCGGTTTGCCCGGATAAGCGGAGAGCGGTCCGGCAATGAATTCATGGAAATCCGGCACGCCGTCTCCGTTTGGATCATAGGCGTTGACCTGCGTGTAGTGCACATCGCCGGCCAGCCAGACGAGATTGCGGACCCGTTTCTTGAGGATGGCCTTGACGATCGTGCGGAGTTCCGTCTGGAAGCCCGTCCCGTCCGCCGCCCGCGCCCAACTGTCGTTGCCCGGCGACGACGCCGTCCCGCCCTTAGGGTTGGACAGGGGCACGCTCGTGACGATGAACTTCCAGATCGCGGTCGATTGGGCGAGGCCTTCGATCAGCCAGTCACGCTGCGCCGTTCCCAGCATGGTCTTCGTGGGGCCGTCCGGATCGGCATTTCGATCCCGGTACTGGCGGGTGTCGAGGATGAAAAATTCCGCGTCCGCGCCCCGGCGGTATTTCCGGTACAGGCGCGTGGGCTCCTCCGGCGGCGTCCCGATGGGCCAGTATTCCAGAAACGCCTGGCGGCCCACCGGGGTCAGCGGATCGTGCGGACCGGAAAAATTGTTCCGGACTTCGTGATCGTCCCAGATGGCATAGACCGGCACGGCCTCCAGAAACCGCTGCATCGCGGACGAGTCGCGCTGGTACCGGTGCTTGGCCCTGAATTGGTCCAGGGTTGCCGCGGCAAACTCGCTTCCCGGCGCATTCGGTGGCGACGGGCAGACATCGTCGGCATAGACCGTATCGCCCAGCAGAATGGCAAACGCCGGCTTGACCTGCAGCATCCGATAAAAGATGGGATACCCGACCCATGTATCACGGCAGCGCTTCTGGCCGCCGAGATCGCCGCTCCACAGAAACGTCAGCGGATGGGACTTGTCATCCGCAGGCGGCGTCGCAAACACGCCACTCCCCGATTCCTCAATGACCTCGCGAGGGGACCGCTGGTCTGTCCGCCTGGCCTTCACCACATAACGATAGCGGGTGGCCGGCAACAGATTTTCCAGATGAACGGTCGCGGTATAATCGCGGGCCGGATCGGTTGCGAACACCGGGGCGCTGGTACGCTCCGCGTCCTGAACGTTGCCGGCAAGCCTCCCCGTCCGATTCTCATTGACCGGCAGCCAATCGACCTCCACCCGGGCAGGCCCGGAAGTTCGAAGCCAGACACGCGCGGATCGGCTGCTCACGTCCCCGCTCGCCACGCCGTGGGGCAACGGGACCGTCGTCACCGCCACCCAGTCATCAGGATAGGGATTTCCGGCCGGAGAGGCGGGCGGTACGGCCTCAGCACAACCAGCCGACGCCAGCAGGCACAGCGTCAGCAGGGACAGCCTGATTCTGTCGTCACCGCATGATTGCACATGCCCCACATA
>DASWIN010000231.1:0-1993 GCA_036397655.1 Nitrospiraceae bacterium
GGTCTGGTTGATGAGGGCGAGGGCCTCGCGGACGGGGAGCGGCTGGCCGTCGGCGTCGAGGACCTTGGCGTAGCGGGTGTAGACCGCCATGCCGGGGCCGATGGCGGCTTGGGCAAGGTCCACCGGGGCGATGTTGCCGCGCTGGAGATGAATGAGGGCGGCTGGGAGCTCGGTCTTCAGGGCGATGAGGAACTCGCGTCGCGTCGCGGTGGCGGTATCTGCCGGCCTTGGGCGGCAGACGAGGATGATGCTCGACGCGAGGGCGTTAGTGCCGGAGCCGATCATTCGGTTGCTGAGCTCAGTACGTATCGGCCAGGTTCCAGTGATTGCAAAGCCTGCACAGATGACCGCATCAAGAAACGTCTCCCAGCCAGTGCTGGCCTGACCTTCTTCGCTCGTGCTCTCAGCTTGCTTGAACGCGTAATAAATGGTTACGGGGAAAACCGGATGCGCCTGCCCGGCGAGGCACTTCATCGCCTCCGTCATGCCGTCAAGAAAAAAGGCCTCGGCCTTCTCCTTGCTGCCGTGACGATAACGGGTGGCGACCAATTCCTCGGCCTTTGGTACGGCGACGGTTGTGAAGAGATCGGGGAAGATCGCTCTCAGCGAACGGCGCAGCCAGACATAAAAGAAGTCCGAAAGATCGGCATAGCCGATGTTATCGTAGTAAGGCGGGTCGGTGGAAACAACCGAGCCTTCTCTCACGGATTGAGATTGCGCATCTGCTTGCAGTGCATGCCCTGCAAGCTCCGCAGGCAGTCTGTCTACGACGCGCATCATGTTCTTCAGCGATACCAGAGGGTCTCCTGCCATCTCGCCAAACACGTTTGCTTCCGAGTAATCCCACACCATCGGCAGCGCTTGCCGGCCGAACGTGGCGATTGACTGGTCCATTGTGGTCTTCCAGCGACACAAGGACGACTGCGCGTCGGATAGCTTGCTCACAGCCAGGCCCAAATACAGCGCGACCGCATCAGCGTAGGCAGTCGAGCCGTTGCCGCCGGCTTCAGTACTGCGTCCGTCATTGGAGAGCTGGACCTCCAGTGCGTCGCGTTTGACCCGTTCACGGACTTCCTGGACCAGATCTGAGAATGTCGTCAGCGCCACCAGTTGGCGGGGGGTGAAGAGGTCGCTCCACTCATCAAGGCCGTAGGGAACGCACGTGCCGCCAGTCAGGCGCGCGGGCACGTCGCCCTTCGGCTTCCACACCGGCTTTGCTTTATGCGCAACGGCCTCCATCTCCTCAGTCGGCGGCAGGTAGAACCGCCTCCGATTTCCCTCGGCCACGATCGCCATCAGCCGCGTACCCATGCGCCCGGCCTTCCCTTCAGACTTGATGTAGTCACCAGCGATCGGCGTCCCCGACACTAAGCAGCGGAAGTTCGACCCGCGCCCGAGCTTGGTACCGCTACTGGCGGACTCCGCATCCTTCGGCTTGCCCACCTTCACCGTGAACCAATACCCGTCGCCCTCGACGACCGGCTCGACGTAGGCATCCTTCCCCTTCTTGGTAGAAAGCATGAACGTGGAGACGAGCGGCACGTCCACATGCGCAAAGGCCGGGTTCGGGCTCTTGACGGTCCGCGCCCAAAGCCAGGCGATCACCGTGAGCTTGCGACCCACGTAGGGCTTGAGGTCGGGGCGAGCGGGCGAGACGCCCGCACTCCCAGCCACCATCTCGGCGGTGATCTCGATCTTCGGGTACAAGTGGCCGATGCGCTTTTCGGCCTCGTCCCGCATCCACCGTCCGTAGTAGCGCACGTCCTCCGCCAGACCTCCGGCCCCTTTCCATTTCCGGGTCGCCAGCTCCGCCGCCGCCCGCGCTTCCGGGTTGACCGGCGGACGCCCGGCAAACTTCGGCGGGATCTCGATCATCGCCTTGTTGATGAGCACCGCCACCGGGTTGAGGTCGCTGGCGTACGCCTCGAGCCCGAGCCGCTGGGCCTCGAGCGGCAGGGAACCGCCGCCGGCGAAAGGATCGTGGAAGGCGGGC
>DASWIN010000232.1:0-8028 GCA_036397655.1 Nitrospiraceae bacterium
AGTTCGAGAATGGCGCGAAGGAACAGGAGAGACGCTAAGTGGTCCCGGTAAGCGAGGTAGTCGAGTCCGATGAAAATGGGATTGACGACCAGCCCAACCACGTAGAGAACCTGAAGCCGTTGGGCGATGTAACCTTCACGCCAAGTCTCATAACTGTCGGGCAGGTCTGCTTCAGAAGGAGTACGCTGTTCGCTGGCAGTAAGGGTAGCGAGAGCCGGTTGTGTCTCGATGGGCCGGGGCAGGGACTGTGCCATCAAGATCCTCCGAGGTCCAACGATACCCGCCGTGAGGGGTGAGATAAGACTGAAGGATATCTACGAGGCTAGACGTTCACCCTCGGTGTGTCAAGCAAGTGGTCCGGGGGCTCTTCGACATCCTGGACGTCTTACTCGGCGGAGAACAGCGATCCCAAAATATGATATCCGCCGTCCACGTAAATGACTTCGCCGGTGATGCCGCGGGCCAGGGAGCTGAGCAAGAAAAGGGCGGTGTCGCCGCATTCCGACTGCTCGGTCGCGTGGCGCAGGGGCGCGAACTCGCGGTGGTGGTCCACCATTTTGCTGATCCCGGCCACGCCCCGCGCGGCCAGCGTGCGGATCGGGCCGGCCGAGATGGCATTTACGCGGATATTCCTGGGGCCGAGATCGTGCGCGAGGTAGCGGACGCTGGATTCCAGCGCCGCCTTGGCCACGCCCATGACGTTGTAGTGCGGGACCACGCGCTCGCTGCCGAGATAGGTGAGGGTGACCACGGAGCCGCCATCGGTCATCAGCGGGGCAGCCGCCCGCGTGACGGCGATCAATGAGTAGGCGCTGACGTCGAGCGCGGTGGCAAATCCCTTCCGCGTCGTGTTGACGAACTGGCCGGTGAGCTCCTCGCGCGGGGCGAAGGCGACCGAATGGACGAGAAAATCGAGCTTGCCGAACTCCTTTTCCACCTGCTTCAGGAGCGCCTCGATCTGGGCGTCGTCCCCTACATCGCAGGGGCCCGTCTTCGATCCCGGCACCGTTTTGGCGAGCTCCTCGACGTTCTCCTTCAGCCGCTCGTTCTGGTAATTCAAAAAGAGCTGCGCCCCCTCGCGGGCCGTTGCCTCCGCGATCGCCCAGGCGATGCTGTGCTTGTTGGCGACCCCGATGATCAGTCCCTTTTTGCCGTCCATCAGCTTCATGAAGCCTGCTCCTTATCTGGCGGGCGCATCCCCGGCCGGGCGCCAAGATACCATGATTTGCAGCCCAAGTGAACCGGCTTCCTGCAGCGGCCGTTGCAGGGTTGCGCCTGGAAACGTAGAATGTTCCCCTGTGTACGACGACAGGGCGAGGCACGGCATGCGTTTGCGGGCTGTACTGATGTGGACTGCGGTGATGCTGGCGGGCTGCGCGGAATCGAAGTACGATCGCTACTACGAAACTCACGAAATCAGGAACCTGACCGTGATTCTTCTGGATGACAAGGCGCTGCAGCGGCGCTGGCGGTATGTTTCCGGTCAGCCGGCGAGCAGGACCATCAAGTTCATGGTCGCCGGCAGCCAGATGAGCATGGCGGACACGGTCAAGGGCTTCTTCGATTACAAGACGAACACGATCTACTGCACCAAGGACAATTTCGATGTCTGCGGGCACGAACTGTTCCACGCCATCATGGGACGCTTTCACCAGGAGCGATGATGGGTCCCGGATATGGAGCGGACAGCCGGCGCTGTTGACCGGCCCGCTTCGTACCTGTGGTTGTATGGCTCGCGCGTGCTAGCGAGGCTTCTGTTGCGCGATCGCCGCATCCACGAGCGCGAAGAGCGACACCAGCATCAGCAGCGTCCCGCCGGTAAACCACCCGAACGGTTCGAGCTTCCAACCGTGGCCCGTCATTCCGGCCACGAGGCCGATGACCCCGCAGGCGAATCCCAGCACCGCGCCGATCCGACCGATCAGGGTACGCTTGCAACCGACAGGCATAAGGCACCTCCCTTAAATGGAATCCTGCGTAGCGGACTGCACCGAAACGGAACACGAAAATGGAGTATGAATCCCGGGTACTGTGTCAGATGAACGCGGTGCTGTCAACACGGATGGCTGCACCGGCGCATGAGGACGGGATCGTCCGGCGAGGGGGGGGAGAGGAAACGGTGTCCGGTGCCCTTCCCCCATCCCACGCTGAATAATAGTTGCATACAGGTTCCCGAGGCCATGGTATGATCGTGCATGACGTATAAGCCTCGCTGACTGTCCCATCCCGTCGCGCTTCCGACCCTCTCCCAGCGCGAATGATTCCCCAGTCTCCGCCGCTTTGACGCCAGCATCGCTCCGTTGCGCTATACCGTGGGTCGTGGTGTGGACCGGCGACTGTCGTCGGTTTTTCTAGGGAGACCAGGTGGACTGTCTTCGTTGCCGGGGTCTGATGGTCGCCACCGCATTGATGGACGTGGGACGCTCCACGGACCGCCATTCGGGATGGCAGTGCCTGATGTGCGGGGAGGTCACCGACCCCGTCATCGCTGCCAATCGAAAACATCACCTCGAGCCGAAACGAAGCGGGGCGCGTCCGCCCGGGTCGCCGACACTGACGGTGGACAACGCCAAACGCAAGCGGATGAGCGCCTGAAACCGGTTCCGCTGCCTGAGTGTAAATGTCGGTCAATCTCGGAGAACACCATGGAGAACACATAGGGGGGCATGCACCATGACTACACATTTCGTTACACGCACCATCCTGATCGCCTCGCTGGCATTGATACCATGGATCGCCGGGTCGTCCGCCGAAGCCGCGGGCAAAGCGCCGAAAGCATCCGCTCCGCCAACGCAGTCGGAGGGGCGCGGCACCGTGGCGTCGGGGGCGGTGGAAGACACCCAGCTGGCCTGCATGGACAGGATTCCCAAGGAAGCCACGGCCGGCCAGCGCATGATCGCCGAGGACAGTTGCAAGCGGGACCAGGCAACCCGCCAGTCAATCCGTGAAATGCCCATCTACTAAACGCGGGAGGCATGACGACCATGAGCGACGGGAAAACGGGGCGGCCTGCGGCGGCGGCCCCATGGATCAGGATTCCGAACGGCACCAAGGTTCGGCATCGGTCTGAGGGCAATGACGGGGTCGTGGACGGCCTGACGGAGATCGTCGTCGGGCCGGGCCGCAACCCTGACGGGCGGACGCAGTATCGCATCGATGTGGCGGGGGCGACCGCCATGTTACTGGCGGCCGAGGAAGAGCTGCTGCTGCTGACGGATAAAGCAGGGCTGGTCCTCATCCTCAAGCAACAAGAGGGGTACCGTCGCCGAATCACGGAGCGGCTTCAGGCCACCTTCGCTGCCGACCGATTCGTCGTCGCGAAATAACGGGACGGTCCAGGCAAGCAGAACCGGCCGACAGGGGAGGAGAGACGATGAAAACAGACGTGACGCAAAAGATCGTGATCAATAAGAGCTTTGGAGAGTTTTGTCTCAGCCACGCGGCGTTTCAATATCTGCGCAAACAGGGGCAGCGCGAAGCGCTGGCGGAAGAGGATCTTGGAGCCCACTGGCCGGTCGCGTCGAGACCGGATGAGCCGAGCCTGAACCGGTTCGGTGCGCTGATTCCACGGGACGACCGGCACCTGGTACAGGCGGTCGAATCGCTCGGTGTGAGCGCGAATGGGCATGCGGCCAATCTGAAAGTAGTGGAAATCCCGCAGGACATCCACTGGCTGATCGAGAAAATAGATGGGGTGGAGCGCGTCAGCGAAGCGCACCGGACCTGGGCGTAATGGCCCCGGCCCCAAAGGGTGGACAGACCGTGAAAAAGAACAAGCTCAAGCCGGCAGAACAAGGCCATGACGGGCCGCCAGGCGCTGTGCCCAAGCAGGCCAAGCCGCGCCTGCCCCAACCGGTCGAGGACGGGTTGACCTGCAACGAAGCCCAGGTCGAAGATCTGCTTGCCGAGGGTGAGTCGACCTAAGCCGGCCGTCCTCGAAGCCACGCCCTCGCAGAGTACACAGTTCCCTCCTCAATGTCCTCCTCCGCGACTACGTTCCAATTTATTATCAATGGCTTTGATCGGAATAATCGTAGCGCGCGATGGAAGAAGTACATGCGCAGACCTGAGCACTATTGATCAGAATAAAATTGACCAACGTAGCAGAGCGCGGTGGTGTGGAAGGTCTTGCGGAGGGAGCCCCCCGCAGAAGATGCCTTCTCATTTCTCTGAGGGGGCATCCCTTCCGCCGCATCGGTTTTTGGGCTGTGCGGGTCAACAGCTGATATGGGGCATGCCCGGCGCAAGAGGAGCGAAAGTGGGGTGTCACCGGTGCCTCGGACTTCTGGTCAGCGATGAGTCCGTTGTTGAAAGTCTCTCCGACCTATGCGAGAGTACCGGTTGCATGGGCCCGACAATGAGATGCATCAACTGCGGGTATGTCGAAGACCCCGTGTTTCGGGCCAACCGCCTCCCTTCGTGCGTGGCAAAACAGCCGGGTGCACCGAGAGCGCGCTAACGCTCCTGCGGCAGCGCCCGCAAGGAATCCCATGCTCGTGTTTCTCATCCACGTCCGTGACCCCCAGTTCTACGCGCTGCCCGCAAAGACACGTGCGAAAAACGGGCGCATCCGGGTCATGGGCTTCCCGCCCATCGGCATCATGTCGCTCTCGTCCGTGCTCAAGCAGGCGGGGCACGAATGCGTGATGTTCGATCAAGCCAATCCGGACACGCCCAACGAGGTCATCATCGAGGAGATCAACCGCCGCCAGCCGGCCCTGGTCGGCTTGAGTTTTCTCAGCACCACCAGCTATCCCTACGCCAAAATCCTGGCCCGACAGATCCGGGCCGTCAACGATAAAGTAAGGCTGGCGTTCGGCGGGGTCTTTGCAACGCTCAGCGCCCAACTGATCAAGCTCCAGTGTCCCGAGGTGGATTTCGTCTGCCGGGGAGACGGGGAGCAGCTGATCCTGGACCTGCTCGAACACCTGGAAGAGCCGGAACCAGTGGCCGGGTTGACCTGGGCCAGGGACGGGAAGGTCCGGCAGAACGCCAACCGCCCGATGGAGCGCAACCTGGACCAATGGCCGTTCCCGGACCGGGAGAGCCTCAAACTGGATTTCGTCGAATCCATGCCGCTGGATGTGCCGGCCGTGCTCTCCATGGAGCGGTTCACCACCATGCAGACCTCGCGCGGCTGTCCCTGGCCTTGCGTATTCTGCGACATCCCGATTTTCAATGAGGGCAAATGGCGGGCCCGCAGTCCGCAGCACGTCACAGAGGAGTTCAAGTACCTCCAGGAACTCGGCTACGGGTCGGTCTATTTCGTGGACGATCATTTCCTGCTCCAGCCCAAGCGCATCGAGGCCATCTGCAATGGGGTCACCGATAACGGCATTACCATCCAATGGGGCTGCGAGGGACGGGTGGACTCGGTGGCCCAGCACCTGTTCCCGGCCATGGCCAAGGCTCATTGCCGGACCATCATGTTCGGGATCGAGAGCGGCAGCCAGAAAATCCTGGACCGGTTGAAAAAGGAACAGACCCTGGCGGAAGTGAAGCAGGCCGTCGTCAACGCCAAGCGGGCCGGTATCGAGATCGTCCACGGATTTTTCACCGTCGGCAACCCCGATGAAACGATGGAGGACATGGAGGCCACATTCGACCTGGCCTCCCGGCTGCCCCTCGACACCTTCGGGTTCAACCGGCTCTGCGTCTATCGGGGCACGCCCTTGTGGCAGGAATACGTGAAGCGCGGGCTGGTGAACGAAGCGGGCGACTGGTACAAGTACTTCAAGTGTTCCGCGATCGATCCGACCTGCCTGCCGGGAGAAGTCATCAATGACGTGCGGCGGGCGGGGCTGCGTCGGCTGTTTCTCTACAAACTGCTGCATTTCCCGGTGCAAACATTCCGACTGCTGAGGCGATTTCTCCGCTATATGCCTGTCCGGGACGTCGTCTATCTCATCATCAAGCCGTTTCTGGGGAAGGGGAAGGGTGCGACCAAGGCCGAGGTGCTATCCCGCGCCGTCGAGCACGGAGATCTGAAAGACGCGGCCGCCAGCTTCAGCCAGGTGGCGGACGATATGTTGGAGCAAGTCCTCCAGGAATCCCGCGCCGAACGCCTCCGTATTCAGGAAGACGCCGAAGGCCGCCGCGAACTTCCGATGATCACCTCCTAGCAAAGCGGCGTCCTGATCGGGCGTCCCGAAACTTTCCGACTGCTCCCATTGCCTTGCTTCCGTGCCATGCTGAAGCCCCTCCACGTTGCGATCCGAAAATGCTAGTATGATGGGCAATGCACCCGGTTGCGGGCTCGCCGTTGCCGCGTACCGGGAACAGTTACCCTTGCTGCAACGTGTCGTGATGATGCATGAACAAACACATGCCCGTTCGTACCCCCAACACAACCCCCCGGCATAGGCCTCGCGTCATCGCAAGGCTCCTTGCTGCGGCGCTGATCGCGACCGTGACGATGGATCCCCCGGTGTTCTCGGCGGAGCCCGAGCGGGCCAGGGAGGAGCAGGTCGCCCAGCATGCAAGAGCCGTGTGGGAAAGCGGCCACCCCAATGGCGCGTTGGGTATACTCGACGAGGGGATCCAGGACCATCCCGACGCGCTCGCGTTGCATAAATTACGCGGTGATATCCTGGCCACATCCCGGCGTCCCCTGGAGGCTGCTCAGGCGTATGAGACTGTACTGGCCAGGAGACCGGACGCCCTGGATGTACGATGGGCGAAGTGGAGTGTGTTGATGCGTTCCGGACAGAGGGAAGAAGCAATTGCCGAGTTGCGACACATTGCACAGCTCGATCCCCTGAATCCCCTCATTTATTTGCGTCTGGCGCAGGAACTCAGAAGGAACGACCGCCTGGAGGACTCGCTCGTGTCCTTTAAGAAGGCCGTGGAACTGGCTCCCGACCTGCTCGCGTGGCGATTGGGGCTGGCCCGGGCCCGTTTCGACCTCCTGGATTATTCCGGCGCATACGATGAGATCGAATATGTGTTGCAACGGGTGCCGGCCGGTTCTCCGTTGGAGATCCCCGCCAGGAATCTGCAGGCGAGCATCTATGGACCGAGCATGGACCGAGGCCGACGCTTTGATCCCATTCCTCCTTCGAAGGTGACTCCGGAACAGCGAAAGGAATGGGCGATGATGCGCGCGGACGCATGGAGACTGTTCTCGGCAGGTCGATTTGCGGAGGCCGAGCCGGTCTACCGAAAACTTCTGGCCCTCAACCCGAACGATCCCACCGCCGTGCATCAACTGGGGCTGACCCTGATGGAGCTCGACCGGTGCCAGGAGGCGATCAACGTTTTTGGCAACATCGCCAACCTGAACCCAAGTGACGAAGAATATGCCGATACGGTGTTTCGCATGGGGCTCTGCCTGGTGGAGTTGAAACAGTGGTCGGAGGCCCTGGTCCACTTTCAAGTACTCTACGACGCGGCCGTGGAATTCGAAGAAAGCAACAAGGGCCGCAAGCTCCCGCCTGGAACCCGCGTGTTAAGCAAGGACAAGATGGCGCAATGGATCGAGAGGGTCCGCCCCCACGTTCCGGACGCCGAACAACCGAAGGGTGATCGCGCTTCGCGCAGCGCTCCTCCCGTCAAGCCGTCTGACCCAGCAGTCCTGTCGGAGGAGGAATTCTACGCGAAACTTGCAGCTGAGCCGATGAAATCCCAGAAACCGCTGGATGCGCGGGCGTCGCTCATCGGCAGAGACGCCGATTTCAGCTGGTTTCGATTTCTCATTCCGGCGAGCCAGGTCATGCGCGATGATTTTCCAACCGGGGAACATGATTTTATTCCTCTCAACCCGGGAGACAGCTTTCCCACCATGCAGAAAGCAATCTACCTGGTGTTTGGGTTGGTGGCCTCCTCGTACGATGCGGTGCCGCTCACAGCCCAATGCGCGCTGGAAATATCCGAGGCGACCGGAGAGCCGCACGCGCCGGCGCAGGACCGGGTCGTCATGTCCATGAGCGACCAGTCCGGCTATTTCCTTCTGCGCTCACCCCCGACCGGATGGACGCCCGGCCTCTACCGCTGCGGGCTGTTCGTGGGAGAGCGGATGTCCGCGGACAC
>DASWIN010000233.1:0-2428 GCA_036397655.1 Nitrospiraceae bacterium
CGCATGGCCAAGGAATCCCTGATCGAAATCGAGCGATTGCTTGGTTTGTACGACGAAGGGTTTTATCTGGAAGGCAGGTCTTTATACCCCGAGAACTGGCAAACCGACTGGCTCGGCGACCGCAGTGTGATCGTCTATCTCACGATCCTGGCGACGCTCACCGTGCTGGTTATTGCAGCGGTATTCTTACGCCTTTAGGGCGCTGCTGATTTCGCGCAGCGAAAGCCTGTGTAACTGTTGCGTGTGGTCGGAAGTAATTTAAAGCGTCCGTAGGTCAGCATGTATTTCGCCATGTCCGACCAGGACCCACCGCGCAGGACCTTGAACTGCCCCTGCTCAGGCCCGGCGGGATTCTTCTCCGGACTTTTCTCATAGTAGGCACCGTCGTACCAGTCCTGCGTCCATTCCCAGACATTGCCCCCCATGTCGAAAAGGCCGTAAGGGCTTTTCGCCTTGTCGTATTTCCCGACCGGCATGAGGACCTGGCTATAGCTGAACCGGGCGCCGATCGCGTAGTTGGCCAGGTCGGGCGTCGGCTTCTTCGTGCCCCAGGGGTAGGGCCTCTCGTCCGTGCCGCGCGCGGCCTTTTCCCATTCCGCTTCGGTCGGCAACCGTTTGCCTGCCCATTTGCAATAGGTCTCGGCGTCGCCCCAACTGACGCCGATGACCGGACGGTCGCCATGCTCTGCCTGCTCCACTGTTTCCCAGTAACTTGGCGGCTGGTGATGCGTCGCCGCGAGAAACCGCGCGAACCTGGCCACCGTCACCTCGTAGAGATCCATGGAATAGGCGTCCAGCCAGACCTTGTGCCGTGGCTTTTCGTCCTCCAGACCGATCATGCCGTCCACGCCCATCCAGAACTCACCGGCTGGAATCGCCGCCATCGGCGCATCGTCGCCCCTGGATTCGGCATCTCGCTGCTGCTTGCGGAGCTTGTCGAGTTGTGCGTGAGCGGGAAAAACCCAGATCGCGAGGAGGAGGATCAGCATTCCACCGATGACGAGGCGCAACGGCATCATCTAATAAATCGTTCCTCCGACAACCCAATGGCGGTCATCGATCACATCGATCATCAGCCGGCTGAGGTTCATTTCGGCCAACTGGGCCGCCACCTCATCTTCCGTAAAGGCGGCCAGCAGCGAGTTATAAAAATCCCGCTTGAGGATCGCCGGTTCACCAGCCGCGTACTGGTCCACGATGGCCTGCGCCGCCTCCGGAGATTCGGGACGTAGCAGGTCCATCACCAGCACGTAGGAACCGGGTTTGACCTGCTTCTTGAGCCCATGCCAGAACTGGAACGGATTCGGGATGTGATGCAAGAGCGAATTGGATAGGGCGGCATCCGCCGGCTCGGCCAGAGCGAGGGTCTGCATCCGTTCGCACTTCAACGCGATCCGGTCGCCGAGGCCGGCCTTCCCGACCGCCGACTCCGCCAGCTTGATCATCGGCGGCGAGGCATCCACGGCCGTCACGCGGCACTTCGGCAGGGCCTTCACAAAACGAATGGGAATATCGGCCGGGCCGCAGCCCAAATCGAGCACATGCCCTTCCGTGAAATCAGGATAGTATTCGACGAACCGTTTGACGAACCCCTGGTTCTCTTCCTCAAAGTCGGCCTTCGCATAGGCGATGGCCTGCTCCTCGTCATCCATCAATTCCGGCTCGAGCACGCGCTCCATCATGGAACTCTCCCGGAAGGTTAAGGTTGAGGCTAAGGCTGAGCTTGTTCGGAAAGATCGTTTCTCTCGCGCATCGACCTAAACCTCAACCTTGTCCCCCTGTTTCACGGTTCCCTCGGCCAGCACCCGCGCGTAGACGCGGCTCCAGCCCGGATGTTTCCTCTGGGAGATGCGGGAAAAGTCTTCGTCTATGAACCAGCAGGCATTGTGATCACACGGCGCCGTGTAGCTCAGCACTTCCAGCCGCACGCTATCGCCGACACGTAGCGTCGTGCCCGGCGTGACGCGCGCCCATTCCACTCCCGCAATCGTGAGGTTCTCTCCCGCCGACCCCGGCGCGATCGAATGGCCTTCCTCGCGCAAGGCTTCGATCAATTCCAGGGAATAGACGCACACAGCACGATCAGGACCGCCGTGGACCTTAAGATTGCGCTGGCGGTCGCCCTCCACGCCATCCTTGGTCACACGCGCCTGCGGCACGGCCAGCTTGGGCACACCGCCATTGGACACGCTGATTTGATGCAGGTAGGGACGCTTCGTCTTGGTCGTCATGCTCCTGTCTCGCACGAGTCAGGCTTAACCCGGATTATTCATGAGCGCTTCTGCTACAATCGCGGATACGCTGCTGCGACGGACGGGCTCGCCGCTCAGTCCCTCACCGTACTGTTTCAAGTACGCCTCGGTCCTTCACGGCTCCACGCGCCCGTCTCACAACGCGTCTGCGCGATTTCGCGACGAACCATCATGAA
>DASWIN010000234.1:0-7350 GCA_036397655.1 Nitrospiraceae bacterium
GCCATGACCGCTTCCGGGGCGGATGACAAGAAAAGCCGGGAGATCATCGAGACCGATTTCGCGCCGACGCCCGCGCCGCTCTCCGGCGATGGCCAGAGCTATCCGCCTTCGGACCCGGAGCTGCCCGCTGCCCAACCGTCATTGCTGCCAGTGCCCGTCGAGCTCATTGGCGAACTGCAGCCGCTGGACCCATACCTCGGACCGGATGGATCGAGTGACGGGGGCGCCGCGAGCTCCGGCGGCGCCGGCACGGCAGGGCATGGCTTGGGCGGCGCCGGTTCAGGCGGCGCAAGCTCGGGGGGCGGAGGATCGGGCGGCGGCAGTCTGGGTGATGGTCTGGGCGGCCTGGGCGGTGGTTTGGGCGGCTTAGCCGACGGCTTGGGTGGTCTCGCCGGCGCCCTGGGCGGCGGCGTGGGCAGTGGCGGCTCGGGCGGCGGCGACGGGGGCGGCGCCAAGGGCGGCAAAGACTAGGGTCATGGCATAGGCGGGCAGCCCGAAATAGTCTCGTCGGCCTCGGTCTTCGCGCCCGCCCCGGGGGCTCTTCTATTTGGGACGAGGATACATTGCGGGCCGGTCACAGAGAGGCTCACTCGCCATCCGAATGACTCGCTTTCCATCTGCGCAGATCCTGCAGGTCTTCGAGCCGTCTCTCGCAGCTTTCCCACTCTCCCAACAGGCACTGCCCCTTACGGCAATCAAACTCGCATAGGGCTATATCCTCCGGAACGTCCCGAACAATTTGCGCCTTGAGCCAGCGCCTCGCTGTGCCCAGGACCTGCTTGGCATTCGTAGCAATCATCTGAGAAGTCCTCCCTCCCCTGCATGCTACACACTTCCCTGCCCGGGCTAATTGAGATGGATCAATACGGCTTTCGGACGTGCGGCCCGACGGCAGGCACCCTCCGGCCGGGCTTCCCTCTCCCTCCAGCCGGCGCTTTCTTGCCGCCACGATCCGCCGGCCCGGATCATCCGCCGTGCGCTCGAAAAGGCCAGGGCGAAGGGGCGGGACGATCCGGTGCAGACTCAGGCCGCCGTTGAGGCTGGCCGCATGGGCAGGCCAGATCTGAGAGCGTCCGAGATCCCTGCCACCGTTCGTCGGCTCCAGAGTTGACGACCGCAGGTTCTATTTCTGGGGCAAGGCGGACCTGCTCTCCTACCCCTCGGAACGGGCGGAATAGCAAAAATCAGTCATCGAAGATGTGCACAAATGGTCGGTTATCAGCCTATTTAAACCCGGCGGTCCTCAGATGGTCCATCAAACGATCCAGGTGAGTTTGATCTCTGTATGGCTGCGCGATTGCAAATTCGGTCAGGTTGAACGTCGGCTTCAACCTGCGCACTTTGTCAGCCGCCCACCGCGCATCTTCGCTGTGTTCCAGAGCGATACTGGCAGCTATCAGCACCAGATAGGGATCGATGTGACTCTCGTCGAGTTCGATGGCGGTCTTGGCAGCCGCAACGGCTTCCTCGTAGCGTTCGCTGCCATAAAACGCGCTCGCAAGGATCGCTGGATAAATTGGAGGATGGACGGGCGTCAGACGCAAAGCATACTGGGCATATTCGATGGCTTCGCTCGGACGCCCCAGGTAGTTCAGGACGCTTGCCTTGAGCGAGTAGGCGGCCGGACAACTCGGCCGGGCCGAAACGGCAAGATCAGCCTCCGCGCTCGCCTCATCAAATTCATGCTTGCTCAAATGCACCTGGGCCAGAACCAAATGCGGGTAACCGGTAACGTCGCCCAGCCGAATCGCCTCCTGTGCCCGTTCCACGGCAAGCTCCAGTGTCTTTTCAGGCGTATCACTTTGTCCGGAAAGTGCCTCCACCCAATAGGCCAAGGCCGCCGTGGCGTATCCCACAGAGGATGTCGGCTCGAGGCGAATGGATTCCTCCAGCAAACGCTGCGCCTCGCGAAGCTCGAGTCTGCTCTTGGAATCCCACAATAGCATCTCACCGTTGTAATAGCTCTGGAGGGCCATAGGGTCGCGAAAAGTACGGCGAACTAAGCGAACGGCCTCGCCTCCAAAAAGTTTGACATCCAGGGCCGTCACGATCTCTTCGGTGATCTCATCCTGGATATCGAAAAGGGCGGCGACGTCGCCAAGGTTCCGATCAAAGTCTTCGGCCCACAGAAGACGGCCCGTTTGTACCTCCATAAGCTCCGCATAGACGCGAATCCGATTGCCGAGTTTCCGCAGACTGCCCTTGAGCACATAATGAACATCGAACGCCTGCCCGAATTCCTGGACCGTCATTTGTTTGGAGCGATGCAAAGAGGGTGACTCGTCGCCAATGAGTGTGAGCTGGGGCATTCTGGTTAAGGCGGCAATGATTCCGTTACTTATGGCGTCAGCGACCTGATCCTGTTCGGGATCTGAGCCGAGGTTTTCAAAGGGCTTGATGGCGAGCGAAGGCTTGCTGCGAACCTTTGACGCAGTTTGTTCGTGCGTGCCTGGCTTGGCCGGCCTGATCCCGGGTGATGCATGACCTCCTGCCATCTGATAGGCGCGCACCGGCCTCTCGATATTCTTGAGGTGTTGCTCCCCGATGTATTCGAAGTGTGTTGGCAGCTTGTTGCCAACGGCGTCGTACACAGTGCCGGAAATGCAGACACCCCCAGGTTCGGCTAAAGCCTCCAACCGCGCTGCAACGTTTACGCCATCGCCGTAGATATCGTCCCCATCCAGAATCACGTCACCCAGGTTGATACCGATACGAAGCTCGATCCTCCGATCCTGAGTGACCTCGGCATTTCGGTCAGCGAGATCCTGCTGAATATCGATGGCGCTTTGGACTGCGTCCACCACGCTGCCAAACTCAGCCAACGTCCCATCGCCCATCAGCTTGACGACGCGGCCACCGTACGCGGCGATTCTAGGGCCTATTATCTGAGAATAACGCTCTTTCAGGGCGGCCAGAGTACCGGCCTCGTCTTCGCCCATTAGTCGGCTGTAGCCGACCACGTCGGCAGCGAGTATGGCCGTGAGCCTCCGCTTGACGCGTTTCTCCGCCATCCTGGTGTCCGGTAGATGCCTCGGGGCATACTAATCGACACACTGGGCGTTGGGGAGTCCCACTGCGGAACCTAGACGAAGGTCCGGCTCGGGTCAGCCTCGGAGGTTCTGCATCATTGCCCGAAACGCCCGGAACCGGGCGTAGGGCGGATGTGGAATGCCGCCGCGTTGGACGGCTGGACGGGCCGTTACGGCTGATCTGCTATCTGCTACGTGTCGTCATGGCCGTGGCGGCAGGCGCGGCCCCGTTCCTCGAGGCCGGCGGGTATCCATGCCGCTCCGAAGTGCGGCTGTCCACGGCGCTGCCGGTCTCTGTCGGGAGTGTAACGGGCATGTGGAGCATGGGGTACCCTCCCTGATGGCGACTGGTCCCGGTCTCGGTCCGGACCGCCTGCAGGCTGCGACCATCTACCGCCACGCAAGGCGCCCCACGGACGGCTGATGCCGCTTGCAAGGCGCTTGGGCTCAGTATGGGAAGGTACCGTAGTAGCTCCCGCGACATGAATTACGCCGCCCCCCCACCGGAATCGACGCTGCCATCGCTGCGCAGCATCAAGAGGGAGCCGGAGCCGGCATCGGTCACGCCAAGGTCGTGTGTTATTTCTGCCACAAGCGCGCACGGCTTTTTTCCGCGTTGGAACTTTCGAATTGCCGAGGAGTTTCCATGAACGCCGTGCCTGGTTTAGCTTCATCCGGGTCCGGTGGGCTAGTCGGTCCGCCTCATTGCAAGGACTGCGACGTGCGGCTCATTTGCCTTCCGAGCCGCCCAAAGGCCCCCGGCGGGCCCGTTCGGGCCCGCCGGGGCTTTCGGTCCGCACGCGGACATCAAAGACTTGGGAGATGGTCAAATGCTCGTTCTGCTCTTGGTCGTGGCTGTGGTTGCAGTTGCCGTCGCGGTGAGCTGAGCCCTAGCGCGTCAGACCGGCGCCCGCGATGAACCGGCCCGCCCCGCGGGTCTACTCGTTCGCCAGCTACGGGATACAGTCTCTGCTCGCAAGGCAGCGTTCGAGGCGGCAATCAATTCCCCTAGGCGGACCATGGCGTTTGTCATCGGCGGTGAAATTGTTGTTCTCTGCCCAATAGGCTGCTTTGTCCTGAGACCTATCAGACGAAAAGTCTTTACAGACAATCAGACCAAGAAAGGCCCCCGCTCCGGCGGGGCTTTTCTTCTATTCAATCGTTTCGCCGCCAAGATAAACCAGGCCGGCTACGGTAAACCCAGAGTGTGCACAACGGTCCCACGACCTCTCTCGTCGCGATCAGGTCGGCCATCGCCAAAGGATCTGCCGTGCGTTCCGACTAAGAACCCAGGTATGAGGCGACACGGGGTCGTGTGCTTACAGCGGCAAGCCAGCCTTGCGAAGACCGTCATAGAGACGATCACGCGCAGCGGCGTCGATGGATGGGAAGGCCGCCGCCCAATACTCGAGCCAGCGTTCTCTATTGTTGGATGCTGGATCCCCCACCACGGTGCTCGTTTTCTGATAGAAGTCTTCCAGTTTTTCGCCTGCCTCTTCGGGGCGCCCCAACTGCGCATAGGCCGCCGAGACCCAAGCGCAGGCATTCGCATTAGGCCAAAGCATGCGGTCGAAGGCCATCACCGCGTCGTAATAATTGCCAGAGAGATATTCGGCGGCGATACGTGCCATCAAGCAATCATCGGGAACGTGAGGACTACGCCGAAACGCCTCGTTCGAACAGGCAACGGCCTCCTCGAGTTCGCCCAAGCATGTCGAGAGCCATCCCTTAAAACAATAATTGTCGAAGTCGTTCGGGTTCAGCCGCAGGGCCTCGTCGATTTGCGTAACGGCAAGGTCAAAATCCGAATTGATGGCATAATGCGCCCACGCCAGGGCCAAGTGCGCACGGCTTTCATGCGGATCCAATCTCATGGCCGTGCGTGCCAGCTCCTGAACTTTTTCGGTCGCCGCTTCCCGCGACGGCGTCCAAGCCGACATGGCCTCGACGAAATAGGTTTCACCGAGCTCGACGTAGGCGGCGGCGTAGCCGGGGTCGAGTTCGATCGCCTTTTCGAACAACAGTCGCGCCTGGAGAAGCTCGTCCTTCGATCCCTTGTAGAATAGGCATTTGCCGCGAAGACAGCACTCGTATGCCGAGAGGTTTTCGGGATCGCTGCGGATGCTGCGCACGCGCTCGGCGTCTTCGAGATGAATCGCCAGGGTCGAAACAATCTTCTGCGTCACCTCGTCTTGCAGGCTAAAGACGTCCTCGAGGCGGCCGTCGTATCGGTCCGCCCACAGATGATTGCCGACGCGCGCCTCGACCAGTTGCGCGCTCACGCGAAGGTGGTTTCCACGCCTGCGCACGCTTCCTTCCAGGACGTAGTTCGCTCCGAGCTCACGGCCAACTTGGCCGACGTTGACCGATCGACCCTTGTAGATGAACGTCGAGTTGCGGGCGATGACGACCAGCGAACGAAAGCGGCTCAGCTCGGTGATGATGTCTTCGGTGATGCCGTCGGCGAAATAGTCCTGCTCCGGATCGCCACTCATATTGTCGAATGGCAGCACCGCGATCGTCGGTTTGCGGGAGGTCTTCGGCTCCGACGGCCTGTTGACGGTGGCGCCGGAATCCCGCACCGCCACGCCGTGCACGTTCACATGGTAAGCGCGCAAAGGTCGCGCGATGTTCTTGACGCGCCGCTCGCCCATATCCCGGCAGTCCAAGTCGAGCTTCCCCGCGATCTGCTCCTGCACATTGCCGGATATGCAGACGCAGCCTGGCTCGGCCAGCCCTTCGAGCCGCGCGGCGATGTTCACGCCGTCCCCCAGGATGTCGTCGCCGTCGATGACCATGTCCCCGAGGTTGATCCCGATCCGGAACTCGAGGCGGTGCTCCGCCGGCAAGGTGGCGTTGCGCTCGGCGATGCCGCGCTGGACCAAGATCGCGCAACGCACGGCGTCGACCGCGCTCATGAACTCGACCAGCGCGCCATCGCCGATGAGTTTGACCGTGCGGCCGCGGTGCTCGGCAATCATGGGATCCATCAGCTCGGCGCGCAGCCGTTTCAGGCGTATGAGCGTCCCTTCCTCATCGATTTCGGTGAGTCGGCTGAATCCGACGACGTCGGCTACCAGAATGGCCGCCAAACGCCTTTGAACGCGCTCTTCAGCCACGGAGCTCTCCCAGGCGCACGGTCGCGCTGGAAATCTATATGGCGGGGCTCGGGGTGTCTACCGAGGTCGAAAAACCGCCGCGGGCCAGCCTCGGACGTCCTGCGTCCTTGCCCGGAACGTCCGGAGCTGGGCGTAGGGCGGACGTGGAATGTCGCCGCCGGCCTCCGTCGGGAGCGTCACGGGCCTGTGGAGCATGGGGTACCCTGCCTGATGGCGACCGGCCCCGTCGTTGGCGGGGCGGGGCTTTTTTCGCACATGATGCGGACGCAAAAAGGACGGCTCCCGGCCGTCCTGATAAGTGTCTTTGAATTTATGGTAGGCGCGGAAGGGATCGAACCTTCGACACCCTGATTAAAAGTCAGGTGCTCTACCACTGAGCTACGCGCCCGCAAGAGGGAGGCCGCAAGCGCCCGGCGGCGCGGCCTCGCCGGCGGCGGCGAACATAGGGCGGGCGTCCGCGAGGGTCAACAGCGGCCGTCCTCGGGCCGAGCGGCCGGCGAGCGCAGCCCACGGGCAAGCCACTGCCGGCGCGCCACCTCCGCGGCCCGCGCGGCGCTCCCCGCCTCCCCCGCTGCCTCGACCCGATTTTCACTTGCCGCGCCTCGCCGGTCGCCCGCAAGGCCGCCAGGGCGCGGGCCTTGGCGGCGAGATAGCCGGGCTCGCCCCAGGCCTCCAGCAGCGCCTGGAAGGCCGCGTGCCGCGCCCGGTCGAAGGGGACCGGATCGCCCGCGAGATCGGCCTGGGGATGCGGCGGGTAGAGCGTGAGGCAGGGCAGCCAGCCCGCCGGCAGCGGCAGATCCGGGTCGTGGGTCGCGCCATCGCCCAGCTTCTCGGGGAACAGGTGGGTGTGCGGGCCGAGCGGGGTCCGTGCGCGCGGGATCGGGCCGGTCACCTCGATACGGCCGAGCCGCGAGACCACCACCCGGTGCGGATTGGCCGCCAGCAGGGCCGAGGCGAGGTCTTGGGGCCAGTCGGCCATGGCCTGTCCGCACGCCGCGCGCAGCCGCGCGATCAGCGCCGGGTCCGGCGTCCGCACGCAGAAGTCGACGTGGGGGGCGCCGACGCCGAGATCGAACAGCTCGGCCGCGCGGTCTCGAGCGTCGAGCGCCGCATCGTCCGGACCGAGCGCGCTCAGCACCCGCCGCCCGCCCATCCGCGCCGCGGCTTCGGGCAGCAGGAAGACCACGCTCTGCAGCCAGTGA
>DASWIN010000235.1:0-6448 GCA_036397655.1 Nitrospiraceae bacterium
AATTTCCGGAAATCCTCGAGCGAGCCGTAATCCGGGAACACGCCGCGATAGTCCGACACGTCGTAGCCGTCGTCCCGCAACGGCGACGGGTAGAACGGCAGCAGCCAGACGCAATCGACGCCCAGCCACTGGAGGTAATCCAGCTTGCCGATCAGGCCCTGGAAATCCCCGATGCCGTCGTCGTTGCCGTCAAAAAACGCCTTGACGTGCAACTCGTAGAACACGGCGTCCTTGTACCAGAGCGGATCTGTCGTCGACACGGTCTCTCCTCCTTACCCGTCAGCCCGCCCGCCCGCTCGCCAGAAACTGGTCGCAGGTCATGAGCAGCGCGGACCGGACCCGCTCCAGGCTGCCGAGGTACGGGTTGATCGTCCGCAGTTTGTCCGCCAGCTCCGGCAGGCCGAGGCTCTGCCGGATCCAGGCGGTGAAGTCGCTCTCTTCCCGTTTAAGACGCTGGCGCGCCTCGAACATGTGAAAATAGATCGCGCTCACCTCCACCTCGGACAGGGCGGCGAAAAATTCCTGCAACGTCCAGACCTCCAGCCCGGTGGGCACCTCCAGAATGCGCGACTGGTTGAAATGGAACGGGGCGCCGAAGATCACCCGCGGGACGATCGGGGTCCTGGACAGATGGTCGTCGATGATGGAGACCAGCTCCTCGCGCAGCGCCTCGAGTCCGCGGAACTCGAAGGGATCGACGACCGCGAGACGCTCGCCGAGCACATGGTCGCGGACCTCCATGGCCACCCATTGGGCGAAGTCATTCGGGTAGACCCGCTCGAGAGTGCTGTGCCGCAGGAAATAACTGTGCGTGTGGAAGTAGATGGAGTCGAGCGGCACTTCCTCGAGCAGCTCCACCAGCCGCTTTTCATTCTCCGCCTCTTTTCCCAGCAGCTCCCTCAGCTCGCTGCAGCCGATGAACCGGAATGGTTGATCCGCTTTTTTCACCGTGTCCCCCGCTCCTTCCGTTATCGTCCCAGGGCCCGATCCAGGTTGTAGGCCGCGCTGATCAGGCCGATGTGCGTGAAGGCCTGGGGGAAATTACCCAGGTGTCTTCCTGTCAGCGACAACTCTTCCCCGTAGAGCCCCAAATGGTTCGCGTAGCTCAGCATCTTCTCGAACATCAGCCTGGCCTCCACCAGCCTCCCCGCCCGTGTCAGGGCCTCCACCAGCCAGAAGGTACAGAGGCTAAAGGTGCCCTCTTCGCCGGGCAGGCCGTCCGGCGCCGCCGCGTTCGGCCGATACCGGTGCACCAAACTGTCCGACACCAGGTCGGCCATGATCCGATCCAGCGTGGAGACCATCCTCGGATCCGTCGGGGAGACGAAGAACACCAGCGGCATGATCAGCGTGCTGGCATCAACCTCTGACCCGCCGTCGGTCTGGACGAACGACTGAATCTCGCGGTTCCATCCGTGGGTCATCACGTGCGTGTAAATTTTGTCGCGCGTGGCGATCCAGCGCGCCCGGTCGGCCGGAAACCCGCGTTTGTCCGCCAGCCGGATGCCGCGATCCAGCGCGACCCAGCACATCACCTTCGAGTAGACGAACGGCTGCGGACCTCCGCGCACCTCCCAGATCCCGTCATCCTGCCGCTCCCAGTTGGCACAGACGTACTCCAGCAGCCGGGCCAGGTTCCTCCAGAGATCGTAGCTGATGGGCGAGCCGTGCTTGTTATACAGGTACGCGGCGTCCATCAGTGCGCCGTACACGTCCAATTGGAGCTGAGACGCAGCGGCATTCCCGATCCGGACCGGTCTGGATCCACGGTACCCCTCCAGGTGCGAGAGTTCCGCTTCCGGCACCTCGTGCCCCCCGTCGATCCGGTAGAGGGGCTGCAGCGAGCCGTCCGCATTCAACTCGTGGCACCTGGCGTTCAGCCACTCCATAAAGCGGCCGGCTTCCGAGGTAAAGCCGAGACGGAGCAGGGCGTAGATTGTGAAGGCGGCGTCCCGGACCCACGTATAGCGATAGTCCCAGTTCCTGACCCCGCCGACGTGTTCGGGCAGGCTCGTCGTGGGAGCTGCCACGATCGCGCCGGTGGGCGCGTAGGTCAGCAGCTTCAGCGCGAGCGCGGAACGCTGCACCATCTCGCGCCACCGGCCGCTGTAGCGGCATTGCCCGACCCACCGGCGCCAGAAGGCCACCGTGTCCTCCAGCGCCTCGGCTCCGCTCTGCGGGACCGTCATAAGCTCCCCCTCGCCCTCCTGCTCCAGGTACTCCAGACAAAACGTCATACTCTCTCCGGCGTTCAGGGTGAACTCCGCGGCGGCCGCTCCGTCTAGGATGGTCAGCGGGACCTGACTCACCAGCCCGATCACCATCCCGGGTGCATGGAACACGACGCCGTGCCGGCTCGCCTCCGCCCGGTGCCGGTCCCGTCCATAGTTGAAGGCCGGCGCGCATTCCAGACGGAACTTGATCTTGCCTCTCGTCACCGACACCATGCGGATGATCTGATGCCGTTTCGCACACTGTTGCGGGGCGTCGCATTCCACCGGCATGAAGTCCGTCAACTCCCCGACCCCGTGGTCGTTCAGAAACCGCGTCAGCAGGACGTTGGTCTCGGGCAGGTAGAGCTGGCGTTGCGTCCCCTGTTCGACCGGAGCGATTTTGAAGCGTCCTCCCTTTTTTTCGTCGAGGATGGACGCGAAGATGCTCGGCGAGTCGAATCGGGGGAAACAGCACCAGTCGATCGACCCGTCCGTTCCGACGAGCGCGACCGTGTGCAGGTCGCCGATCATCCCGTGGGCGCCGATCCGGGGCGTGTCCGTCGTCAGATCCATGAGCACTCCTTCCCCCTGTTCGGACACACGCACTGCCGGGTCGCCATATCTTCGAGCGCGGCCAGGCGGGTTTCATTCACGCACATCGCGCAGGTCATGCCATCCGCTCCAGCAGCGCCACGGGGCAGTCGCGGAAGATGTCCGCCAGGGGAAGGACGCGGGTTCCGCCCGCTTCAACTGTCGCCAGCACCGCGCCGGTCAACACGTTCCGGTAACGGGACCCTCGTTTCGAGGAGGGAACCGGCAGGACGGTGCCGCGCCAGACGTCGGCGCCCAGCGGAAATTTTCCGGAATCCTCCATGAGCCCTGCCACGAGGCGCGGCACGACGGTCAGGACGGACTGGTCCGGCCGGTCCTTGTGCTGTCGCGCGAAGGCGCAGACATGGTCTCTCCTCGTGCCCTGGCCGTCCATCGGCAGATAGTCGCCGTCCTGGAACAGCGCCGCGTGGGCCCGGCGAAAGTTCAGCGCCGTCATGGTCAGGTACAATTTGATCCGTCCGTCCGTGCACGACGCCATCAGCTCGCGGACCAGCCAGCTCCGCCCGTCCGAATCGGCGTTGGCGGTCACACGCTCAAGCTCCTCCAGCACAGCGGCGCGGGCCGCGAAGTCCACCGGCCTGCGGTTATCGGGGTCCACCAGGCTGAAGTCCCACGTCTCGGTGCCCTGGTAGAAGTCCGGAATGCCAGGGGCCGTGATCTTGACGAGCACCTGCGAGAGCGAGTTGCACAGGCCGTACCGGGCAATCTGGTCCTGGAACGGGAGAAAGTCCTCCAGAAAATGGTTGGGGCCGCTACGATCCAGGATCTCCTCCACGAAGTGCGCCGTGGCCTGCTCATAGGCCTGATCGGGATTCATCCAACTCGAGTGCTGTTTGGCCTCCTTGAGCGCCTTGCTCATGTAGGCCTGAATCCGGTCGCAAAAGGACCGGGACTGTCCTTCGTCCATCGGCGTGAGCGGCCAGGCGCCGACGAGGGTCTGGTACAAGAGATATTCCTCGTTGCGTCCGGGGGCCGGCAGGCCTTCGAGCACCGTGGCGTGCTTCTTGTTGAGCCTGTGCCAGCGATGGAGATGGGCCTTCCATTCCAGGGGCATCTCCGACAAGACGTTGATCCGCGCCCGGACGTCCTCGCTGCGCTTCGTGTCATGCGTCGTGGTCGTCGAGAGCGCATGGGGCCAGAGCGCACGCCGCTCGCGCATGCGGTCATGGAATAGGGCGGGCGGAACGCCGAACCGTTTGGGATCGCCGCCGACCTCGTTCAATGAGACCAGCCGGTTATAGATGTAATTGGCCGTGTCCTCGATCCCCTTGGCGGTGACGGGGCTCGTGGTCTGCTGGAACTTCATCACAAAGCGGAGCAGATCGCTCCGGTCCTGCCGGATCCGTTCGTCCCACTCCTTCAGCAGCAGGGACCGCACATAATCGAACACCAGCCCGCTGACCGCCGGATTCCTCCGCTTAGCCCGCACGCCGGCCAGCCGGATGTAGGCCCGGTCCCTGTCCGACACCGGCTCCGTACCGTCGGTGACGTAGGTGCGGTACACGGGGAAGCAGGCGATGATTTCGCGGATCGCATCCGTCAGGCTGTTGAGCGTGAAATCCCGCGTGCGCCGGTCACGTTCCGAGAGCCGGTTCAGCTGGTGCCCGAGCACGTTGATCTCGCTCGACATGGAGACGTTCATGATCAGCTTCTTGGTCTCATACACCAGATCGTCGTACACGATCCGGCGTCCGATGAATCGCGCATAAATATCATCCATCGCCCGTTCGTACGCGCTCTGCACGAAGAGGCCGTTGAGTTGGTTCAAAAACTCGTAGCCGGTGGTGCCCGCGACGGGCCAGTCCGTTGGCAACGGCTCGTCCGTGTCCAGAATCTTTTCGACGATCAGGAACAGGGAACGGCCGCCGTCACCCGGTGGGCGTCCCGACCCGGACAGTTCCTGTCCGGCCCACTCCTGGAGGTGCCTGAGATAGCGGCCCGGGTCATAGAGGCCGTCCACGTGATCGATACGAATGCCGCTGAGGGACCCTTCCTTCAACAACCGGAAGATCAGCGCGTGCGATTCGGACAGGACGGCCTCGTTCTCCATCCGGATCGCCGCCAATTCGTTGATGTCGAAGAACCGGCGGTAGTTGATTTCCTCGGACGCCACGCGCCAATAGGCCAGGCGGTAGGCCTGGTCCCCGAGCAGGGCGTCCAGCAGGTCAAAACTCCCCGGCTCGCCCCTGGTCCCGTTGAACAGCCGGACATTGTCCGCGACGAACTTCTCGATCGCCGGGCTGTCCTTCACCAGGGTCGCCAGCCGCTGCCTGGCGATCTCCTTTTCCCGATACCGCTCGCTCACACGCTCCGGTTCCACCTCCGATCGGGACGGCAGATGGCGGAGCGCCGTCACGATGCTCTGCACCTCGCGCACGTGCGGGGCGTCGGCACCGTCCCTGGCGATGAGGTCGTCCAGACGGTGCGTGAGGATGGCGATCCACGACTTCGGTGCCACCGGCAACGTATGATCGTAGTAACGAAAGCGAAACCCGCCGTCGTCATAGGCCAGCATGATCTCCTGGTTTTCCAGCACCGTTCCGTAGAGGTCGCCCAGGATCGGCAACAGGACTTTCCCCTCCAGTTCCCGCTTGACCGGGCTCCAGTCGATGTCAAACAGGTCCGCGTAGCGCGAGCTCGGGCCGTTCTCCAGCACGTCCTGCCACCACCGGTTGGCCGATTGCCCGATGCCCATGTGATTCGGCACGACGTCGAGAATGTGGCCCATGCCGTGTTGGCGCAGGACGTGCACGAATTCCCGCAACTCCTCCTCCGTGCCGATCTCGGGATTGAGCACGGTCGGATCGACGATGTCGTAGCCGTGCAGGCTGCCCGGGACCGCCTTCAGGTAGGACGAGGCGTAGCAGTCCGTGACGCCGAGCGCGTGCAGGTAGGGCACGATCCCGGCAGCCGCCGTGAAGGTGAATGACCGATTGAACTGCAACCGGTAGGTGGCGGACGGCAGACGCCGTCCGGCATCTTCCATGCTGGACATCGAAGCGCTCATTTGAAATGGGCGATCTGGACGTGGTCGGCCGGCCCCCGGGGCAGCACGACGAGGCCGGATTTGGTGACATGATGCTTCTTGCGGTCCTTCTCGGAGTCGAACCCGATGTCCGTCCCGCCCGCAATCACGTTGAACCGGTCCGCCACCACCCGTCGGAGCCGGGCCTTCGAGCCGATGACCGTCCCGTCCATGATCACGGACTCCTCGATCTGCGCCCCGTGCTCGATCAGCACGTGGCGGCCGATCACCGAACGGCGGATCTTCGCGTCGATCACCTGCGTGCCCTGCCCGACCATCACATCGTCAAGCTCGGACCGCACCAGGCTGGTGGCGGGACCGTCGTACTTGTCGGTCAGGATCGGCCACTCGCTGTTGCGAAGATCGAAAATCGGGGTCTCGCCCAGCAGGTCCATGTGCGCCTGCCAGTAGGCGTCCAGCGTGCCGACATCCCGCCAATAGCCGCGCTCCTCGTATGGCTTGATCCCTGGGATTTCGTTCTCCAGAAAATTATAGGCCAGCACCCGCCGGGTCCGCAGGAGGCTTGGAATGATGTCGCGCCCGAAATCATGGGAGGCCGGCTTGGTCTCATTGTGTTCGAGGGCGTCCAACAGCACAT